>JAKFXJ010000369.1 GCA_021731425.1 Limnohabitans sp.
TCGCAAGCTCGCCAAATCGCCCCAACCCGCAGCCCCGCCTCTGGTGCGAACGTTGGTTGAGAACCGACAAAAAGAAGGCAACTCTGCCGATCAGGCCCAAATGGTTCGGGGATTGAATTCAAGGGGCGAGCGGAGCAATGCCCCGAATGGGCTCCATGCCGTTCTGGCAGGGCTGAGCAGCGCAGCAGCGGGCGGATCAGGGCGGGTGCTTGTTTGAGCGAAGCGAGTTTGCACCCGACTCCGCCCGCTGCGAGCAGCGCAAGGGACCCGAAGGGCCCTGACTGCGGCTCGCCTTTCTTGGCTTACTTTCTTTGGCGAAGCAAAGAAAGTGAGTGCGCCGCCGGGCGCAACCCCGGCCAAGGGCGCTCAATAACAGCTCAACATTAAATCGGGATCTGACCCCAATTAAACAAAAGAACCCTCTCAATGCCCCAGGATCTTGGACAAAAAGTCCTGCGCCCGATCCGTCTGCGGCGCATCAAAGAACTGCTGGGGCGGGGCTTGTTCCACCACCTGGCCTTGGTCCATGAATATGACTCGGTCGGCCACTGCCTTGGCAAAGCCCATCTCGTGCGTCACACACAGCATGGTCATGCCTTGGCTGGTCAGCTCGATCATCACGTCGAGCACTTCCTTGATCATCTCGGGGTCGAGCGCCGAAGTGGGCTCATCGAATAGCATGATTTTGGGCGTCAAGCAAAGCGCACGGGCAATCGCCACGCGTTGCTGCTGGCCGCCAGACAACTGCAAGGGGTACTTGTTGGCGTGCTCGGCAATGCGAACGCGCTCGAGCTGCACCATGGCTTTGTCGATGGCTTCCTTGCGCGGCATCTTGGCTACCCAGGTGGGCGACAAGATCAGGTTTTCCATCACCGTCAGGTGCGGGAACAGGTTGAACTGCTGGAACACCATACCGACTTCACGGCGCACTTTGTCAATGCCCTTGAGGTCGTCACCCAGCACAGTGCCGTCCACCGTGAGGGTGCCTTCCTGGTATTCCTCCAGGGCGTTGATGCAGCGGATCAGGGTGGATTTGCCCGAGCCTGAGGGGCCGCAGATGACGACTTTTTCGCCTTTGGCAAATTGCAGGTTCACATCACGCAACACATGGTAGCCATTGCTGGCGTACCACTTGTTCACGCCTTTGAACTCGATGAGGGGGGTAGCGTTGGAGGTCATAAGAATCTTTCGTTCAGCGGACTTTGCTCACGGCCGTGCGCTCTTCGATCCACAGGCTATAGCGCGACATGGCAAAGCAGAACGCGAAATAAATGAAGGTGATGAAGAGGTAGGCTTCGATCTTGAAGGGGCGCCAGTCGGCGTCCGAATTGAGCGCCAGGCCCAAAGCACCCGTAAGCTCATAAAGCGACACGATGGTGACCAACGATGTGTCTTTGAACAGGCCAATGAAGGTGTTCATGATGGATGGCACCACGGTGGCCAAGGCTTGTGGCAAAACGATCATGCGCTGGGTCTGCCAGTAGCTCAGGCCCAAGGTGGCCGCTGCCTCGGTCTGGCCTTTGGGCAAAGCTTGCAAGCCACCTCGAATCACCTCGGCCATGTAGGCCCCAGAAAACAGGGTGATGCCCACCACCACACGCACCAGCACGTCGATCTTCACACCCTCGGGCATGAACAACGGCAGCATGAACGAGGCCATGAACAACACGGTGATCAGCGGCACGCCGCGCACCAACTCCACATACAGTGTGCACAGGGTTTTGATGGCGGGCATGTTGGAGCGACGCCCCAGCGCCACAAAGATGGCCAGCGGAAAAGCCAGTGTCATGGAGATCACCGTCAGCATCACCGTGAGGGGCAAACCGCCCCATTGGTCGGTGTCGACCTCGGTCAGGCCGAAAAAGCCGCCCTTCATCAACACGAAATACACGGCCAACATCACGACCCAAATCAGGGGCAATGCCTTGTTCCAAAAACGCGGCATGCAGCTGATCACCACCACACCCAACATCAAGGCGGTGGCGATCACGGGACGCCAGTGCTCGACTTCAGGGTAACGGCCCATCACGATCAGGCGGCCTTTTTCGGAGATCACGCCCCAGCAAGCCCCAGCACCACGCGCATCGTTACAGGCTTGCAAGTTGCTGCCAAAGACAGCTTGTAGTACGGCCCAGTCGAGCGAGGAGACCAAGGCCCACAGGCACACGGCCAGCAGGGCCAGCGACATCAGGCTGTTGCCCAGGCTGGAAAACAAATTGCTGTGCAACCAGGCCACAGGCCCCGCACTGCGACCCGGCATGGGCCGGGCTTCGGTGGATTTGAAAACGTTCATGTCAGCGCTCCTGGATGGCGGCACTGGCGTTGAACCAGTTCATGAGGGCCGAGGTGAGAAGAGACAAGGTGAGGTACACCAGCATGACGATCGACAGCGCCTCAATGGCACGGCCCGTTTGATTGAGCGTGGTGTTGGCGATCGACACCAGTTCGGGGTAGCCGATGGCCACGGCCAAAGACGAGTTCTTGGTCAGGTTCAGGTACTGGCTGGTGAGCGGCGGGATGATCACACGCAAAGCCTGCGGCAGCACGACCAAACGCATGGACTGGCTTTTGCTCAGGCCCAAAGAAGCCGAGGCCTCGTGCTGGCCCAGTGACACCGAGGCAATGCCCGAGCGAACGACTTCCGCGATGAAAGACGCGGTGTAAAACACCAAGCCACACAGCAGGGCCATGAATTCGGGGCTGAATGCGCCGCCGTCTTCGATCTGGAAGTCACCCTTTTTGGGCAAGTCCCACTCATTGGGGGCGCCACCGACCAACCAACCGAGCACAGCCAGCGCCAGCGTCACCGCCAAAGACACCGCCCACACCGGGCGGGTGTGGCCTGTGCGGTCAAAATGCGCCCGTGCCATGCGGCGATAGACCAACGCAAAAACCAGGCCCAAGACCACACCGATCAGGGCCAGGGTCTGGCCCAGCTGCCACACAGGCCAGGGGAATGAGACCCCGTTTTTACTCAAAAAGAAATGGCCCACCTGCCAAGCCTGATCCAAGTCAGGCAACATTTCCGCAAAAACCAAATACCAAATAAGCAACTGCAAATAAACCGGTACATTGCGAAAAAATTCAACGTAGGCGTAGCAGATTTTGCGCGCCAAGAAGTTGGCCGAAAACCGCCCCACACCCACCAGCACACCCAGCACGGTGGCCAACACAATGCCGATCAGGGCGACTTTGAGCGTGTTGAGCATGCCGATGGCAAAGGCCAAAAAGTAGGAGCTGTTGTGCGCGTACTCGATCACCGTTTCGCTGATGTCAAAGCCAAACGGTTGAAACAAAAAGTCGTAGCCGCTCTGGATGCCACGCAGGCGCATGTTGGTGAGCGTGTTGCGCACCAACAAGGCCACCAGGGCCAGGGCCGACAGGATGGCGACGATCTGGTAGATGACCGAGCGCCCTTCGCGGCTGCGCCACGAGATGGATCGGCTTTTCTTGCCAGGCAATGGCCTGGCTTCGATCATGGAAAAGTGGGACATGGGAACTGCCTGAAAAATGACGGGGTGGTAAAAAATACGCCCCATGAAGGGGCGTATTCAGAACCTTCAAAAAAGGCAGGCGATCAACGCAGCGGTGAGGCGTACATCAGGCCGCCCTTGTTCCACTGGTTGTTCAAACCGCGTGGCAGGTTGATGGAGGTCTTGGGACCGACGTTGCGCTCAAACATTTCACCGTAGTTACCGGTGGTCTTGATGGCGCGGGCCAACCACTCTTTGTCCAAGCCCAGGTGCTTGCCCAGGTCTTCGGTGGCACCCAGCAAACGGCCCACTTGAGGATTGTCGCTGCTCTTCATCTGGTCCACGTTGGCTTGGGTGATGCCGTACTCTTCGGCTTCGACCAGGCCAGCCAGCACCCACTTGTTGATGGCGAACCACTCGTCGTCACCACGGCGCACCATGGGGCCCAGGGGCTCTTTGGAGATCAGGTCGGGCAAGATGACATGGGCTGCAGGGTCTTTCGCTTCCTTGGCACGCACAGAGGCCAAGCCCGATGCGTCGGTGGTGTAAGCCTGGCAACGGCCAGCAAAGTAAGCGCCGGTGGCAGCTTCTGGCTTTTCAAACACCACAGCCTTGATGTTGAGCTTGTTGGAGCGAGAGAAGTCCGTCAGGTTTTTCTCGGTGGTGGTGCCGGACTGCACGCACACGGTGGCACCCTTGAGCTGCTTGGCACTGGTGATCTTGCCTTTGGGCACCATGAAACCCTGGCCGTCATAGTAGTTGGCACCGATGAAGTGCAGGCCCAAGGAACCATCGCGGTTCAACGTGTTGGTGGTGTTACGAGCCAGCACATCCACTTCGCCAGACTGCAGGGCGGTGAAACGCTGCTGTGCAGTCAGGGGCACGTACTTGACTTTGGTCGCATCGCTCAAAACAGCTGCGGCCACGGCACGGCAGTGGTCCACGTCCAGACCCGACCAGTTGCCGCTGGAATCAGCAGCCGAAAAACCGGCCAGACCGGTGTTGACACCGCAGACGATTTGGCCGCGCTGCTTGATCTGGTCCAATGTTTTGCCCGCCATGGCGGATGTCGCCGCCAGCAAGCCTGCCGTGGCCAGCACGGAGCCGATCAAGGTTTGTGTCATTTTCTTCATGGTTTGAATCCTCTTTTGAAATGATGAGTAGCAAATTGCCACCCAGATATTAAATGCCAAATCCAACAAGCAACCGCCTAGGAGCTTCCCTAGGAAAGGGCTTTAGCGGGGTCGATGTTGACAAATACACCAACGTGGTGCAGGCCATCAACTTCTCTTTTGCATGTGCACAAAATGTGCCCACACGCCTGCGCATGCTGAATATAGTCAGTTTGTAGTCAGCTCCCATCAGGGGGCACCCCCAAAACCCATGCAAAAAATGCATAGACCAATACATGCCCTCACAAATTCAGCGGGGTGCCCCTTCAACGGGAGGAATGCACCGCAGAAGTGCTCTGGGTCAGGTGCAGCCACAGCTGGTGGGCTGAGCTGTTGAAACCAGGTTTGGCCCCAGTTTTTTCGCGGTAAGCCCGCACCTCCATGCTCAGCGCCAGGGTCTGCCCATCGGGCAAGCCCACCTCGACCAAAGTACCGGCCTGGATTTCTTTTTTGACCGCACTGCGAGGCAAGAATGCGATGCCATGGCCTTCCAGGGCCATCACTTTCAAACCCTCGGCCATGTCGGTCTCGTAGACCCGGTCCAGGTGCACCGGCACACCCGCCTGCTTCAAGATCCAGTCGGTCACACCGCCCAAATAGGCCCCAGGAGCGTAGCCCAGATAAGGCAATGGCCGTGAGGCATGACCGGGCAAACTGAACAGCGCCCGTCCGTCAGGCGCACTTTGAACATAGGGCGCAATCACCTCATGGCCCAACACCACCATGTCGTAACGCTCGGGGTCAATTTGCAGGGGCTGCGAGGGGTGGTGGTACGCGATCAACACGTCGCAGCCCCCTTCCACCAAGCGCATGGCCGCGTCGTGCACGTTGAGCGCCATGAGACGGCTTTTTATGGGGCCAAAGGTCTCACGCAAGCTGGCCACCCAAGGAGGGAAAAACGTGAATGCCAAGGTGTGTGGCACGGCAAACTGAATGATGTCCTGGCCCGCCGCATTGTGACCACGCAGCATGGCCCGGGTGTTTTGCAGCGACTGCAGCATCTCCAGCGCCTGGGCGTACAAAGTCTCGCCCGCAGGGGTGAGCCGAGTCGGGTAGGAACTGCGATCAACCAAGTCGGCACCAGCCCAGGCCTCCAGCGACTGAATCCGCCGGGAAAAAGCCGGTTGCGTCACATGGCGCAGTTGCGCAGAGCGACTGAAACTGCGCGTTTCGGCCAAACTCACAAAATCTTCAAGCCATTTGGTTTCCATCCGCGCATTATCCGTTCAGCCTCCAGCCCTCAGGCAAGTTCAAGGCCATGAGTGAACCCAAGGCGAAAACCGCGTCAGAACCTGTCTCCAAAAGATTTGGGCGGTGTCACACCCAGGTGCCTGAACGCCGCCAGCGTGGCCATGCGCCCGCGCGGGGTGCGTTGCAAAAATCCTTGTTGAATCAGATACGGCTCGATCACGTCTTCAATGGTGTCGCGCTCCTCGCCAATGCTGGCTGCGATGTTGTCCAAGCCGACCGGGCCACCGTCAAAACGGTGGATCACGGCCTCAAGGAGTTTGCGGTCCATCAGATCAAAACCTTCGGGGTCGACATCGAGCATGGTCAGGGCTTGCTGGGCGATGCCTTTGTGGATGGTGCCATCGCCCTTGACGTCGGCAAAGTCCCGCACCCGGCGCAGCAAGCGGTTGGCAATGCGGGGTGTGCCACGCGAGCGGCGGGCAATTTCAAAAGAACCTTCCGGATCAATCGGTGCCTTGAGCAAACCGCTGCTGCGGGTGACGATGCGGGTGAGCTCTTCGGGGGTGTAGAACTCCAGGCGCGACACGATGCCAAAGCGGTCTCGCAGCGGATTGGTGAGCATGCCCGCACGGGTGGTCGCGCCCACCAAGGTGAAGGGTTGCAAGTCCAGCTTGATGCTGCGGGCCGCTGGGCCCTCGCCGATCATGATGTCGATCTGGTAGTCCTCGAGCGCGGGGTACAGAATTTCTTCGACCACGGGCGAGAGGCGATGGATCTCGTCGATGAAAAGCACATCGTTGCGCTCCAAGTTGGTCAAGAGCGCAGCCAGGTCCTTGGGCTTTTCGAGCACCGGGCCGCTGGTCTGGCGCAGGTTCACGCCCAACTCGGCGGCAATGATGTGGCTGAGCGTGGTCTTGCCCAAACCGGGCGGGCCAAACAGCAGCACATGGTCCAGCGGTTCTTCGCGCATTTTGGCGGCGCTGATAAAAATCTCCAGCTGCTCGCGCACCTTGACCTGGCCCACGTATTCGTCGAGCAGCTTGGGGCGCAGGGCGCGTTCAATGGCCTCTTCTTGGTGGGACACGGGCGCCGCTGAAATCACCCGGGGTTCGGGCTGCGGTGCAAAGTCGTCGGTACGGATGCTCATGGCTCAGATCGCTTTATTTATTGAGAGCCTTGAGCGCCAGCTTGATGCCCTCGCTCACGCCCACATCCACGGGCAGGCTCTTGAGGGCGGCGGCCGCTTCCTTGTCGCTGTAGCCCAGCGCCAGCAAAGCTTGCTGGATGTCGCTTTGCGCATCGGGGGTGTTCACGGCAAACAAGCCGCCCAAATCACCACCCAGCTTGCCCTTGAGTTCCAGCAGCAAGCGCTCGGCGGTTTTTTTGCCAATGCCGGGCACCTTGACCAAACGCCCGACTTCTTGTGTGGTGATGGCCTGCGCCAGGTCGGTCACGCTCATGCCGGACAGCACACTCAGGGCCGTGCGGGGGCCAACCCCTGAGATTTTGATCAATTGACGAAAAGCCTCGCGCTCGCTCAAAGTGGCAAAGCCGTACAAGATTTGTGCGTCTTCTCGCACCACAAAGTGCGTGACCAGCGTGACTTTTTCGCCCGTGGCGGGCAAGTTGTAAAAGGTGCTCATCGGTACATTGACTTCGTAGCCCACGCCGTGGCAATCCACCACCACTTCGGGTGGGTTTTTGTCGCTCAGGATGCCGGTGAGTTTGCCAATCATGGAGAGAAGCCCTTGGGTTGCACGGTATAGAGGAAAATCAGGGCTCAACGGCCAGCCAAAACCGGTCGAAACCACAACGAACAGGATTATCCACTTGATCGTCAGACACACCTTCACGCCGCACAACAATACCCGCCTGTCGCACCTGTGCGGCCCCATGGATGCACACCTGCGCACCATCGAAGCCGGTTTGCAAGTGAGCATTGCGCACCGCCATGAACAGTTCAAGGTGGATGGCCCGAAGGCTGTGGCCCTGCGGGCGATGGAGATCTTGCAGGCGATCTACGAACGCGCCGACCGCCCGATTGCACCCGACATGGTGCAACTCATGCTGGTGGGCGACAGCGGCGGCGAAGAGGCCGACCTGCCCGCCTTGCAAACCCGCCGCGCCGACCTGAAGGCCCGCACCCCGGTGCAGGCCGCGTACTTGGAAAGCATCGCCACACATGACATCACTTTTGGCATTGGCCCAGCGGGCACGGGCAAGACCTACCTGGCCGTGGCCTGTGCGGTCGACGCACTGGAACGCGCCAGCGTGCAACGCATTGTGCTGACGCGCCCAGCGGTGGAAGCAGGTGAGCGTTTGGGCTTTTTGCCGGGCGATTTGTCACAAAAGGTCGACCCGTATTTGCGCCCGCTGTACGACGCGCTGTACGACCTGATGGGTTATGACAAGGTGCAAAAAGCCTTTGAGCGCAACGCGATCGAAATCGCGCCACTGGCCTTCATGCGCGGTCGCACGCTGAACAACGCGTTTGTGATTCTGGACGAGGCGCAAAACACCAGCACCGAGCAGATGAAGATGTTTTTGACTCGCATCGGCTTTGGCGCCAAAGCCGTGGTCACGGGCGATGTGAGCCAGATCGATTTGCCCAAGGGCCAGCTCTCCGGCCTGATCGACGCAGAGCGGGTCTTGAAGCGCGTCAAGGGCATTGCCTTCACGCGCTTTTCGAGTGCCGACGTGGTGCGCCATCCGCTGGTGGCCCGCATCGTGGACGCTTACGACGCACAGGGCAGCGCCGCCATGCGGGCGGGTGTCACGACCCGCCGCAAACCTTTGCCCACCGACGATTGAATTTTCAACAGAAACCCATGGCCCTGAAACAACTCCAGCTGTCCCTGCAATTTGGCGACATCCCCTATGCAGCTCGCCACCGCGCCGCCCTGCCCCGCCACGCGGTAGCCCGTGCCATTCGCCACGCCTTGGCCGACGACGCCGAAATCACGGTGCGCATCGTGGGCGAAGAAGAAGGCCGTGCGTTGAACCAGAGTTACCGCAAAAAAGACTACGCCACCAATGTGCTGACCTTTGATTACGAACAGGAACCCGTGGTGATGGCCGACCTGGTGTTGTGCGCCCCGGTGGTGGCGCGTGAGGCCAAGGAGCAAGGCAAGACGCTGGCAGCGCATTACGCGCATTTGCTGGTGCACGGCACCTTGCATGCACAGGGCTGGGACCACGAGATCAGCACAGCCGATGCCGAGGAGATGGAGGCTTATGAAGTGGCCATTTTGGCGGGTTTGGGGTTGAAGAACCCTTACCGGTAATTTTGTTGGGCTCTTGGGTTTGACGTCATGGGTGGTGAGACCTTGAATGGGGTGGGGCCGGGTTCCTCATAACGGGGTACCGTAAATCGTCACCCGGCCCCACCCCATTCAAGGCCGTGGTGCGGTTTCAAACCCGCTGCGCTCAGAATCATGTCAATCCTGAGGCAAAGGCTTGGACCGAAGACCGCTGGTTAACAGCGAGTCTCTCGCCCAAATAACCACTCAGGAGTGTGAGGGGATGCGGCGGGTGACGATTTACGGTACCCCGTTATGAGGAACCCGCCGCATCCCCTCACACACCGCCCCAACAAAAGGCAATAACGTCAGAGCAAGCGAACCTTCACACTTTTGCCCTTGATCTTGCCGTGCGACAACTTTGCCTCCACCTTTTTGGCCAAATCCGCCTGCACCGCCACATAAGTGGAAAACTCGTTCACATTGATTTTGCCCACCTGCTCACGGGTCAAACCACACTCGCCCGCCAGCGCACCCATCACGTCGCCCGCGCGAATCTTCTCTTTGCGACCCCCCACAATTTGCAAGGTTCGCATGGGCGGCTTCAAAGGGCCACCCGCAGCGGGCACCAGATCGGCCAAAGGTGCCCAATGGGATTCGCGCCCCTGCATCACCTCGATCTTGCCAACTGCGCCCATCTCGTCCATGCTCGCCAGCGTCAGCGCCAGGCCTTCGGCATCACCCCGTCCGGTGCGGCCAATGCGGTGAATGTGGATTTCGGGGTCGGGCGTCACGTCCACGTTGATCACGGCTTCCAGCCCCTCCACATCCAGCCCGCGCGAGGCCACATCGGTGGCCACCAGCACCGAACAACTGCGGTTGGCAAACTGCACCAGCACCTGGTCGCGCTCGCGCTGCTCCAATTCACCAAACAGCGCCAGTGCGCTGTAGCCCTGCGCCTGTAGCACCGCCACCAGATCGCGGCATTGCTGCTTGGTGTTGCAAAAAGCGAGCGTGCGCTCGGGGCGGAAATGCGCCAGCAGTTTGGACACCGCATCCAAGCGCTGGTTCTCATTCACTTCATAAAACACCTGACGAATTTTGTGTGCGCTGTGCTGCGCCTGCACTTTCACGGTCTGCGGCGAACGCATGAACTGCGCGGCCAACTTGGCGATGCCCTCGGGGTAAGTGGCCGAGAACAGCAGCGTTTGGCGGTCTTTGGCGCATTGGCGCACCACCTTGGCGATGTCGTCAAAAAAGCCCATGTCCAGCATGCGGTCGGCCTCGTCCAGCACCAGCGTGTTCACACCCACCAAACTCAGCGAGCCGCGCTCCAAGTGGTCCAGAATGCGGCCGGGCGTGCCCACCACGACATCGGCGCCATGCTCCAGGCTCACGGTCTGGCCTCTCAAAGCCACGCCACCGCACAAGGTGACAACCTTCACGTTTTGTCGGGCACGGGCCAAGCGACGGATTTCTTGGGTGACCTGATCTGCCAACTCGCGGGTGGGGCACAAGATGACCGCCTGAATGGCGGCGCTGGGCGAGCCTGCGGTTTGCAGGCGCTCGATCAAGGGCAGGCCAAAGGCCGCCGTTTTGCCGCTGCCCGTGCTGGCTTGGGCGATCAGGTCTTGCCCAGCCAAGGTTAGCGGCAAGCTGGCCGCCTGGATGGGCGTCATCTGGGTATAGCCCAGTTGTTCGAGGTTTTGAAGGGTGGCGGGGGCCAGCGCAAGCTGGTCAAAGCGAGTCGATGTCGCGTCTTGGTTTTGGGCAGTCATTCACCGATTATCGGTGGCGGGGGTCGGGAATGGCCTTTGCGCTGAAGGCCACCGTCAAGTTGGTCACACCAACACTGCCTTCCAAAGCTCAAGCACCCATGCGCATCGGAATGGTGATGGGCCCGTCATTGACCAGCGACACCTTCATGTCGGCCGCAAACTGGCCCGTCTGCACGAGCGGGTGCGCGGCTCGGGCCTGCGCCACAAAGTGCTCATACAAGCGCCGACCGTCCTCGGGCGCCGCTGCCTGCGTGAAGCTCGGGCGGTTGCCCCCGGCAACATCGGCGGCCAAGGTGAACTGGCTGACCACCAGCAAACCACCGCCCACGTCCTGCACGCTCCGGTTCATCTTGCCCGCCTCGTCGCTGAAGATGCGCAGCTTGAGCATCTTGGCCAGCATTTTGTCGGCCACCGCTTCGGTGTCGCCTTTTTCGGCGCACAGCAGCACCAACAAGCCCGCGTCAATCTGGCCGATCACCGCCCCATCCACTCGCACGCTGGCTTCACTCACCCTTTGCAACACCGCGATCATTTCAAGTCCCTCGCATCGTCAAAGTGCGCTTCCACATCGCTGGGCAAAAGCTGGATGGTGGCTCGCAAGCCGGGCACCTCGCTCATCAACGCCTGCTCCACACTGGCACGCAAGGCAGCGGCCCGGCCCAGCGTCCAGCTGGCGGGCATGTGCATGTGCACGTCCACAAAACGGCGTTGCCCAGCTTTGCGGGTGTTCAGGTGGTCAAAACGGATGATTTCGGTCTCGCCGCGCTGGTGGGCAAAGCCATCGAGCACGCGCTGCACATCGGCCATCACTTCAGGCTCCAGCGCCTCGTCCATCAGGCCCTGCGAGGAGCGCCAAACCAGGCTCCATCCTTCTTTGAGAATGTTCAGGGCCACACCGATGGCGACCACGGCGTCCAGCCACAGCCAGCCCGTGACACTGACCAAGGCGATGCCCACCACCACGCCTGCCGATGTCCAAACATCGGTCACCAAGTGCCGAGCATCGGCTTCGAGCGCCAGTGAGCGGTGCTGCCGGGCGGCGCGAAACATGAGCCAGGCCAGAAAACCGTTCAGCGCCGAGCTGCCCACCGACAAGGCCAAGCCCCAACCGACCTGCTCGATGGGCTGCGGATCGAACAAGCGATGACTCGCCACCCAAATGATGCCCAGCGCGGCCACCAGGATCAGGATGCCTTCAAAGCCAGATGAAAAATACTCGGCCTTGTGGTGGCCGTAAGGATGATCATCGTCGGCGGGACGGGCCGCGATGGTCACCATCATCAAGCCGAACACCGCGCTGGCCAAGTTCACCAGCGACTCCATCGCGTCCGACAACAAACCGACCGAATCGGTCAACCACCAAGCCCCGGTCTTGAGCGCGATGGTCACCAGCGCCACCACCACCGAAGCCCACAGCATGCGGGTCGGCGTCATCCAGGCATCGAATCTTTTCATGGACTCAGCATACCCCCGCTGGATGATCTGTCCGTGCGCCAGCCCCCTGTCAAGACAGGGTGACCTTGGCAAATTTGCGCTTGCCCACCTGCACCACGTAAGTCCCTGCTTCGAGTTTCAAGCCCTTGTCGCTGACCACGCTGGAGTCCACGCGCACGCCCCCGCCGTCAATCAGGCGTCCGGCCTCGGTGGTCGACGGAGCCAGGCCCGCCGATTTGAGCAAAGCCCCAATGCCCATGGGCGCGCCCGACAAGGACACTTCGGGGATGTCGTCAGGCACGCCGCCCTTGCTGCGGTTGATGAAATCCTGCTCTGCCGCATCGGCCGCGGCCGCGCTGTGAAAACGAGCCGTAATTTCCTTGGCCAGCATGACCTTGGCGTCTTTGGGGTTACGACCGCCTTCGACTTCCTTTTTCAGCGCCTCGATCTCAGCCAACGACTTGAAGGACAGCAGCGTGTACCAACGCCACATCAAGGTGTCCGAAATGCTCAGCACCTTGGCGAACATGGTGTTGGACTCTTCGCTGATGCCGATGTAGTTGTTCTTGGACTTGGACATCTTGTCCACCCCGTCCAGGCCTTCAAGCAAAGGCATGGTCAAGATGCACTGGGGCTCCTGGCCGTACTCGGCCTGCAGGTGGCGGCCCATCAGCAAATTGAATTTTTGATCGGTGCCGCCCAGCTCCAAATCGCTCTTGAGCGCGACCGAGTCGTAACCCTGCATCAGCGGGTACAGGAACTCGTGCACAGAAATTGGAGTGCCAGCTTTGTAGCGGTCATGGAAGTCGTTGCGCTCCATCATGCGGGCCACGGTGTACTTGGCAGCCAGCTGGATCATGCCCATGGACCCCAATGGTAGCGACCACTCACTGTTGTAGCGGATTTCTGTTTTGCTGGGGTCCAGCACCAGACTGGCTTGTTTGTAGTAAGTCTCGGCGTTCGCCTTGATCTGCTCGGGCGTGAGGGGTGGGCGGGTGCTGTTGCGGCCAGACGGGTCGCCAATCAGGCTGGTGAAGTCACCGATCAGAAAGATGACCTGATGGCCCAAGTCCTGCAACTGTCGCATCTTATTGAGCACCACGGTGTGGCCGATGTGGATGTCGGGCGCAGTCGGGTCCAAACCCAATTTGATGCGCAGGGGCACGCCTGTGGCCTCCGATTTGGCCAGCTTTTGCAGCCAATCTTCTTTAGGAATCAGTTCCTCGCACCCTCTTAAAGTCACTTCCAAAGCATTCAAGACACGGTCATTGACCGGATATTTTGTAACAAGGGGTTGATTCATAAGGGTTTTTTCTGTGTTGACTGCGGAGTAGCCCTGTACAATAGAGGCTGTATTTTGGTGTGCATTTTATGTGCGTCCCGAAGTTGCTTGGCGAACCATTCGCTGCTTGTTTGCATTGAATTTCGCCCTTATTCTCTTTTTCATGCCCATCCTGTCCAACATCCAATCTCGATTGACGGCCTTGCTGCTGAACATTTTGTTCATCGGCACAGCCGTGTTGGGTGCGGTTTTGATCGCCACGCAAAAACTGCTGGCTTGGCTGGATGGCTACCACCCCCAACTCAACCAAGCCAGCCTGGTTTTTCAAGGGTGGCTCAAACGTTATCCCAAAACCATCGTTGCCAGCTTGGCCAGCGTCTTGCTGGTGGGTGGAGGTGGCGCTTTTGCGGTGGCCAATTTGGGGCCAGATATCGCCGATCAACCCGTGGTCAACATCACAGTGCCTGTCGAGATCGCTCAACTCGAATTACAAGCCGATTTACTCGACCAGTTCCAGGTCAATTTGACCCGTTCTGACCAGACCCGCCCCGCTGACACCCCCGAAGCTTTGCTGCGCCGCTTGGGGCTGGTCGATGCCGAAGCCGCCGCCTTTTTGCGTAAACACTCCTTGGCCCGTCAGGCTTTGCAACAAGGCGGCCGTGCAGTCTCAGCCGAAGTCACTGGTCAGCAGTCGCTCCTTTCATTGAGCGTGCGCTGGCTCAAAAACGAAAACGACACCTTTTTCCAGCGTCTGCGCGTAGAGCGTTCCGGCCAAGGTTTCCAAGCGGCGCTTGAAACCTCGCCCATGAACACCAGCATCCGCATGACGGGTGGCACGGTGACCCGCTCGCTCTACGATGCCGCAGATGAGGCCAGACTGCCTGACCCGGTGATTCACCAGCTGACTCAAATTTTTTCGAATCAAATCGATTTCCACCGCACTCTGCGCAAAGGTGCTCGTTTTTCTGTGGTTTACGAAGTGCTTGAGGCCGATGGAGAACCTCTGAGGACAGGTCGCGTGCTCAGCGCCGAATTCCACAATGACAACCAGCACTACGACGCTGTCTGGTTCCAGGAGCCAGGACAAAAGGGCAACTACTACGACATGGATGGCAAAAGCCTGAGCCGTTCCTACTTGGCGTCGCCTCTGACTTTTTCTCGGCAGTCGAGTGGTTTTGCCATGCGGCTGCACCCCATTTTCAACACCATGCAAGCGCACCGTGGTGTGGACTATGCCGCCCCAACAGGGACTCCCGCCATGACGGTGGGTGACGGCGTGGTCACTTTTGCAGGTCGTCAAGGTGGTTATGGCAATGTGGTTGAAATCCGCCACGGCAACGGCCACTCCACCCTGTACGCCCACTTGAGCCGGATCCAAGTTCGAACTGGCCAAACTGTGCAAAAAGGGCAGGTCATCGGTGCTGTGGGCTCCACAGGCTGGTCCACCGGTCCTCATTTGCATTTTGAATTCCGTGTGAATGGTGTGCACGTTGATCCACAAAAGATCATCCAACAAGCGCAAAGTGGTCCCATCGCACCCGCATCTAAGGCCCGTTTTGCCGCCTTGGTGCGTCAATCCCAGTCTCAGCTTCAAGCCGCCACCCAGATGCGGGAAGTCAGCAGCCAATAAAGGGACCGATCGCAGAGTTGCTTGACGCTCTGTTGTACAGGCCTGGTCCCTGTCCAGGCCACATCGGTTTTTGGCACTTTTTATGCCCTCATCGCATTTCATTGGACTCATGTCCGGCACCTCCTTGGAT
>JAKFXJ010000286.1 GCA_021731425.1 Limnohabitans sp.
AGGCCGCACCGCGTTGATCATCCGGGGTCTCCATGCGCAGCAAAACCCAGCGCCAACACAGGCCTGGCAGGTGGCGCGTGAGATCTTGCAACATCTGCACATCGGAAGCGGGCAGCTGTTCGGCGTGGGTGACGATGGCAATTTGCTTGGGCAAATAGGGGGGCAAAGGCTTTTGCATTGCCTGCTCCAGCCCCAGCTTCGCAATCCCTTGGTTGATGTGGCTGAGCAAAGCCAAGCGCTGATCACCCACGAAGTGTTCGACCGCCACAGACGGCGCCCGTGTTCGCCAAAAGGCTTGCAAGGACTGGGCTGCGTGCAACATGGCCTCTGCGTCCTGACTCGAAATGATCAGATTTTGATCATCGTTCAAAACGACCTCGCCCAGATCCTCCAGCACAGCCGCAGGCTCTTGCAGCAGGGAAGGGGCAGGCGGGTTAGGGGGAGACGAATCAGGGTGCATTGAACACTGAATGTTGCTTAACGGAGACCCGATTAAACACCAAGCTACCGAACCCCTGGGTCCCTCTCTCTTCGAAAGGGTTGTTCCAAGCTGCGCAGACGCTGCTGCTGGGCCGCGGCTCAGGCGGGGAGGGCGGTGGCGTCTGCCGGAATGCCCCAATGACCCGCCTGGCTGGCCTGCCAGTACTCTGCAAAGGGGCTGGGCAGCGCCTGTGGCCCCGCCTCCTCGCGCAAGAGCTGACCGGGCGTCAGCGTGTCGATGCTCGAAGCCAAGCTGCGGGCCTGTCCTGCGGCATTGCGCACCATGAGGTGCTGCGGCGTGATGTCGCCGGGTTTTTTTAGACCCGCTGCGCCCACCAAGTCGGCCAAGGCATGCAAGGTGTTGGCATGAAAGTAATACACCCGCTCGGCCTTGTCGGTGACAACGATGGCCCGTTGGCGTACCGGGTCTTGTGTGGCCACGCCCGTGGGGCAGTGGTCGGTGTGGCAGCTGCGCGACTGAATGCAACCCAGCGCAAACATGAAACCTCTTGCCGCATTGCACCAATCGGCTCCCAAGGCCAGGCAGCGTGCCATGTCGAAGGCCGATATCACCTTGCCCGAAGCCCCGATCTTGATGCGGTCACGCAGGCCTGCGCCCACCAGGCTGTTGTGGACCAGCCGCAGACCGTCACGCAAGGGCATGCCCACATGGTCCGCAAACTCGATGGGCGCGGCGCCCGTGCCACCTTCGGCGCCGTCCACCACGATGAAGTCGGGCGTTTGGCCGGACGCCAGCATGGCTTTGACCAGTGAGAACCATTCGGCCGGATGCCCCACACACAGCTTGATGCCCACGGGCTTGCCGCCCGAGAGTTCTCGCAACTGCCCCACAAAACCCAACAGCTCCAGCGGGGTGCTGAACGCGGAATGTCGGGCCGGGGATACACAGTCCTGGCCCATGGGTACACCCCGTGCTTCGGCAATTTCGGGGCTGACTTTGGCTTTGGGCAACACGCCGCCGTGGCCGGGTTTGGCCCCTTGTGACAGCTTCACCTCGATCATCTTGACCTGCGGCGAGAGGGCCTGCTCGGCAAAACGCACCGGGTCAAAACGCCCTTCTGGCGTGCGGCAACCAAAGTAGCCCGAGGCAATTTGCCAGATCAGATCGCCGCCCGGCTCCCTGTGGTGCCTCGAGATGCTGCCCTCTCCAGTGTCGTGCGCAAACTGCCCCAGGGCTGCACCCTTGTTCAGGGCCTTGATCGCATTGGGCGACAAAGCCCCGAAGCTCATGCCGGAAATGTTGAGCAGTGACAAGGCATAGGGCTGCTGGCACTGGTGTGCACCCACCGTGATCCTGAAATCCGCAGGGTCTAACTCGGTGGGCTGCAGAGAGTGCGTGATCCACTCGGATTGCGCGTGGTACATGTCCTTGACGCTGCCGAAGCCGCGCTTGTCGTTTTGCACTTTAGAGCGTGCGTAGACCATGGCACGCTGGTTGCGCGAAAACGGAAGTTTTTCCTCGTCATCCTCCAGAAAATACTGCCGCAATTCAGGTCGGATGTATTCCAGCCCGTAGCGCAATCGTCCTGTCAGCGGGTAATTGCGCCGCACCGCTTGTTTGGTTTGCTTGAAGTCCACCCAACCCAGGACGAACAGGGCTGCCAAACCCGCACTGGCCCAAGCCGAGACAGGCCAGACGAGGAGGGCGGCCGGTCCGGTCACCAACCAAGGCAGGTAACGCGAGAAGGATTGACGGGCCATGGGCTGCTCTCCAATAGAAACGGCGATTCATGCCTACACGCGCTCTAACAGCCTGCATTCTAGTTGATTTGGATGATTTTTGTAAATTTATGGAACTGCGAATCGCTCGGCCGCCAGATGCTTGGCTAAGGCGACAGGCATGGGCAGAGGTTCTTGGTTCAGCCAAGCCGCCAGCAGTTCTCCACACAACACGGCCAAACTGATGCCGCGAGCGCCCATGCCCGCGCTCAGCCACAAGCCAGGCAGTCTGTGGCGGTCAATGGGCCCGACCGCCGGCAGGCGGTTGGGCAAGGTGCAGCGCAAACCGGCCCAGCCCTGCACCCGATCTGGCGCAAATTGCCCGGCCATGGCCTCGCCCAAAGCGGGCAGCAGCGTGGCCAGGCGCACTTGGTTGGCGGCGTGGACTTCCTCGCGCACCGGAGCCTGCTCGCAGTTTCGCTCAAAGGTGGCGCCGATGAACCAGCCCGGCAGTCCCTCGGGTGTGGGCACGCCACTGATAAAACTGCCGTGGCCGTTGACCGGAAAAGGCGGCAGCAGCTGGCGCTGGGCCTCGCTCAAGTCGGTCAGGTGGCCAAAACTCACTTGCCCGCGCAACGGGTTCAGTGGCACGGCAAAACCGGGTAATGGGCGCAGCAAAGCCAGGCTGTCAAAGGCGCTGGCCATCACCAACAGGGGGGCCTCCCCCAGGGTTTGGCCTTGTGCATCGGTCACGGCCCAATGCGCACCGCGCTGCTCAATGCCCTGCACCTGTTGGCCCCAGCGCACCTGCACGCCCGGGGTTTGCAGTTGCGCAGCCACCAGTTGCCGGGGCCGAATCCAGCCCGCCTGGGCGTGCCAGAGGGCGGGCGTGTCTGGGGGCAGGCCTGCGGCGGCCACTTGCGCCGCAGTGGCCGGGGCGCTGTTGTGATCGTGTGAATTCGCAGGCAGGCGGCGTTTGCCGGCCAGGTTGTGTTCCAGCACGCCGGACAGGGCCCAATCGGTGCCGCTGTGCAGCAAGGCTTGTGCGCGTTGCAGCGTGGCTTGCACGCCCGCACGGGTGATGCGCGAGAGCACGTTGTCGTCGGGTGACACATGGGGGGCGGCCAAACCTGCCGGCAGGCCCGATGCGCCAGCCCCCACCCCAGAGGCCTGGTCCAGCACCGTGACCGACCAACCCCGCACAGCCAGGCTGTGCGCCACGGCCGAGCCGGACAGGCCGGCACCGATGACCAGTGCCTGGCGCTTGTCGGGTGGCGAGCTCAAGGGTTCAAACAGCTAAGGGGCAAGCGCCGCAGCGCATCAGCCCGCTGCAGGCGGCACGTAGCCCTGGGCGGCGTCGGCGCCGTCACCGAAGAAATGGTTTTCCATCTGGCGGGCCAGGTATTGGCGGGCACGCAGGTCGGCCAAGTTGAGGCGGTTTTCATTGACCAGCATGGTCTGGTGCTTGAGCCAGTCGGCCCAGGCCTGCTTGCTCACGCCTTCCCAGATGCGCTTGCCCAACTCGCCGGGGTAGGGCGGAAAATCCAGACCCTCTGCTTCTTTGCCGAGTTTGATGCATTGAACGGTGCGTGCCATGGTGGTGTCTTGCCTTGATGTATCTTAAGAAGCGCTGGTTATACGGATATAGAATTTCCGTATTTCCAGTTGGGAGCGGTTCACACGACAATGCGGGTTGACCCTTTTTCGTGTGGCCTGACAGGCCGTAACTGTAGCAAGCTTTCAGCATCCCCCCAGGGCTTTGGGTCTCTTGTCTCCCAACACACAGCAATACCAAATGAGTGCATTTCTTGAAGAACGCGTTTTGAGCGTTCACCACTGGACCGACCGCCTGTTCAGCTTCACCACCACCCGTGACCAGGCCCTGCGCTTTTCGAACGGCCACTTCACCATGATCGGTCTGCGCGGCGAGAACGGCAAACCGCTCTTGCGTGCTTACTCCATTGCCAGCGCCAACTACGAAGAGCACCTCGAGTTTCTGAGCATCAAAGTGCCCGACGGCCCGCTAACCTCCAAGCTGCAGCACATCCAGGTGGGCGACACCATCATCGTGGGCCGCAAACCCACCGGCACCTTGTTGTGCGACTATTTGTTGCCCGGCAAAAACCTGTACCTCATGGGCACCGGCACAGGCTTGGCCCCCTTCATGAGCATCATCCGCGACCCCGAAACCTACGAACGCTTTGAAAAAGTAATCCTGGTCCACGGCGTGCGCCAAGTCAATGAACTGGCCTACCACGACTACATCACGCAAGAGTTGCCCGCCCACGAGTTTTTGGGTGAGATGGTGAGTCAGCAACTGCTGTACTACCCCACCGTGACCCGCGAGCCCTACAAGAACCAAGGCCGCGTGACCGACCTCATCGAGAACGGCAAGTTGTTTGCAGACTTGGGTCTGCCCCCGCTCAACCCCGAGACCGACCGCGTCATGATTTGCGGCTCGCCCGAAATGCTCAAAGACCTCAAGCGCATTTGCGAGGAGCGCGGCCTTCAAGAAGGCAACACCAGCACACCGGGTGCTTTTGTCATCGAACGGGCGTTTGCCGAATCCTGAAGTCATTGGGGCTTTGACCCCCAGCACACCCACGATCTGAACACTCGGGGGCACAATGCACCCACTTCAACGGACCCCCATGAACCTGACTTCTGTTTCCCCCCAGCGCTGGATGTTGTTGATCGCCTTGTCGGGCATCGGCATGCTGGTGTTTGGCCTGTATTTGCAGCATGTTGTGGGCCTGAACCCGTGCCCCATGTGCATCGTGCAGCGTTATGCCCTGATCGGCGTGGTCTTGCTGGCCTTGATCGGGTGGCGCTTGCAGGGCTGGGCCTTGGCTGCGGCAGGTCTGCTGATGACGCTCTCGGCCGGTTTTGGCGCCTTCACGGCGGCCCGCCAAAGCTGGTTGCAGTGGTACCCGCCCGAGGTGGTCAACTGCGGGCGCGACTTTTACGGCATGGTCGAAAACTTCCCTCTGAACCGCGCCATCCCCATGATCTTCAAAGGCAGCGGTGACTGCAGCAAGATCGACTGGACCTTCCTGGGCGGCTCGATCGCCAACTGGTCCTTCATTTGTTTTGTGCTGTTTGGTCTCTTGGGTGTGTGGGTCACCCTCCGGTCCCGCGCGGCTCAGGCCGCATAACTGAGCGGCACCGCCGTGGTGAATTTGAGCTCCTCCATGGCAAAACTGGAGCTCACGTCGGACAGCGGCACCGCCTCAATGAGCCGCTTGTACACCTGGTCATAAGCGGCAATGTCAGGCACCACCACCTTGAGCAGGTAGTCCACATCGCCGCTCATGCGGTGGGCTTCGACGATCTCGGCAATGCCTTGCACGGCAGCGCGAAACTTCTCCAGCCACGGCACATCGTGCTGCCGGGTGCGCACCGACACAAACACCGTCACGCCCAGGTTCACTTGGTGGCGGTCCACCAAGGCCACTTGCCGGGCCAAAATGCCCAATTCCTTGAGCCGTTGCACCCGCCGCCAGCATGGCGTGGGCGTCAGGTGCACGGCAGCGGCCAATTCGTTGATGGGCCAGTCGCTGCGCACTTGCATCAGGTCGAGGATTTTCCGATCAATGGCATCAATTTTCTGCTTCATGGCCTGATTGTAGAAAAATATTCCAAAAAATGGTCGTTTTGGGGCAGAAAAAGAAATTTCATGCTGTCCGTTTGGTGGCAAACTTCTGTTTTCAAACGACTAAGAAACACGGCATGAAAAAAATCGGTCTGATCGGGGGCATGAGCTGGGAATCCACCGCGCTTTATTACCAGCACATCAACCGCGAGGTGGCGCGTCGCCAGGGCGGTCTGCATTCGGCTCCCTTGCACTTGGTTAGCCTGAACTTTCAGGAAATTGCCGACCTGCAAAAGCAGGGTGATTGGGCACGCATGACCGAGATCTTGCAAACGGCGGCCCGCCAACTGGCGCACAGCGGGGCCGAGGCTGTGCTCATTTGCACCAACACCATGCACCGCATTGCGCCGCAAGTGCAGGCGGCCACGGACCTGCCTTTGCTGCACATTGCCGACGCCACCGCCGACGCTGTGCTCGCCGCTGGCTTGAGCCAAGTGGGTTTGCTGGGCACCCGCTTCACCATGGAGCAAGCCTTCATGCGCGACCATTTGGCCGCACGCGGCATCCAATGCCTCGTGCCCGATGAGACCGGGCGTGCCGAAGTGCATCGCATCATTTTTGAGGAACTGTGCCGCGGCCAGGTGCTGGACGATTCACGCCAAAACCTGATCGCGCAGGTGCAGCAGTTGGCCGCTCGTGGGGCGCAGGGTGTCATCTTGGGCTGCACCGAACTGACCATGAGCCTGCAGCCCGGCGACGGCGGCTTGCCCGGCTTTGACACCACGGCCTTGCACGCCATGGCGGCCGTGGATTTTTGCCTGTCCTGAGGCGCTTGCATGTGCCAACTCATGGGCATGAGCTGCAACAAGCCTGCGGCCACCACGTTTTCATTCACCGGCTTTTCGGCCCGCGGCGGCCTGACCTCGGACCACACCGACGGCTGGGGCATCGCCTTTTATGACGGCAAAGGCTGCCGGGTTTTTCAGGACGACCAACCGGCCAGCCACTCAGCTCTGGCCGATTACGTGCGGCATCACCCGATCAAGTCCAAAGTGGTGGTGGCGCATGTGCGCAAAGCCACACAAGGCGATGTGCAGTCGGCCAACTGCCACCCCTTTCAACGCGAATGGCTGGGCCGCACCTGGGTGTTCGCGCACAACGGCGACCTGCGAGATTTTCAGCCCCCCCATGGCTGCCAAGACATGCCTGTGGGCAGCACCGACAGCGAGCGGGCGTTTTGTACCCTCATGAGCCAACTGCGCAGCCACTTCAAGGACCGACAGCAGCCGCCCGAATGGCCCGAGCTGGCCCCTGTGCTGGCTCGCATCGCCGCCGAGCTAGCGGGGTATGGCAACTTCAACATGCTGCTCAGCGACGGCCATGCCCTGTATGCCCATTGCTCCACCAAGTTGCATCTGCTGACCCGGCGGCACCCTTTTCCCCATGCCCGCTTGGTGGACCGCGACATGAGCCTGGACCTGGGGCCGCTGAACGACGAGGGCGACATCATGAGCTTGCTGGCCACCGAGCCCTTGACCCTGGACGAACCCTGGCAAGCTTTGCGCACGGGCGAGTTTGTGGTGGTCGTGGGGGGCCAGGTGGTTTGGCAAGCTTTGCATACGGGCACGCGGGCATTTCCTGTGGCCTTGCCGATCGCTGCTTCGCGGGTGACCAGCCCCGCCTGAAGGTTTGCCCTGCGGCTTTCTGGCCCTGTGGCTTTGGGCCAGGGCGAAGGTTTTGGGGGCTGCCGCAGGGCGCAGTCCGTTCAGGGCGACAATACCGGCTGTTTCTCTTGCCCCTGCATGTCTGCCCCTGCCCACACCCCTGTTACAACGCCCGTGCCCCATGTGGTGCTGGTCATCACCAAAGGCGAAGCCGGTGGGGCGCAGACGCATGTGCTGGAGTTGTGCCGCGCCCTGCAGGACCGGGTGCGCTTCACGGTGGTGATCGGTGGCGACGACACGCGCAGCGTGCTGGGCCAGGCCCTCAACCAGTTGGGCATCACGGTGCTGGTGCTGCCCACTTTGCAAAACTCGCTCAATCCCCTCAAGGTGCTGGCCTCGGTGCTGTCCTTGCTGGCCCATTTGCGGGTTTTGCAGCCTGATGTCATCCATGCCCACAGCGCGGTGGCCGGGGTGATTACACGCTTGGCGGGCAAGCTGCGGCAAATCCCGGTGGTCTACACCGTGCACGGTTTTGGCTTCAAGCCCCAAGCGCCCTGGCTGATTCGCACCAACGCCTGGTTGGCCGAGGCCGTGCTGGCCGCTTGGACCACACGCATGGTCTGTGTGTCGGCCTACGAAAAAGAACTGGCCGCGCGTTTACCCATGCCCCCTGATCGGGTGAGTGTGGTGCACAACGCGCTGGCCGATGTGCCCTGGCGCAGCGACATGACCGCCCAGCCGCCGCGCCTGGTCATGGTGGCCCGCATGGCCACGCCCAAGCGGCCCGATGTCTTGATCGAGGCCCTGGCCTTGTTGGCACAACGTGGCCTGCAGCCCGACACCCACATCCTGGGCGGAGGGCCGGACCTGGCCCGCCACCAAGCGGCCGCGGCCCCCATGCCGCACATCCGGCTGGAGGGCGACGTGAACGACGTGGCCGAGCGCTTGGCGCAGCACCAAATTTTTGTGCTCTTGTCCGACCACGAGGGCCTGCCTATCTCCATCTTGGAGGCCATGCGCTCGGGCATGGCGATTGTGGCCACGCGCTTGCCCGGCATCGAAGAAATGCTCACGCACAAGCAAAGCGCTTGGCTGGTGCCCAACACCCCCCAAGCGGTAGCCGAAGCCTTGCAGACCTTGTTGGCCGATGGCCCTTTGCGCCAGCGTTTGGGCCAGGCGGCACGCGAGCGCTACGAGGCGCAGTTCCAGCCCGAGGCCATGGCCGAGCCGGTGCTGAGCCTTTACCAACAAGCCCCCTTGATGCACACCGCCCGCTGGCCCATGACGCGCCCGCGCCGCCAAACGCAGCAACTGGCCTCGCAGCAAGCCAACCGCCAAAGTGCGCACCTGGTTTGGAGCCTCTTGGGCTTGGCGATGATCGGCCTGGCCTATGCCATCAGCCAGGCCCTGATGGCCCGTGGCCTGGCCACAGTGGACTTTGGCCGCACCGTGCTGGCCAGTCTGGTGCCTTATGCCCTTGCGGCGCACCTCTTGTACCGGGGGGCGCACATGCCTGCGGCCGAGCGGGGGCCCTTGTTGCTGGTCACTACCGGCTTGCCGTTTTGGCTCACGCCCTTGGCCTTTGCCCTGCTGCAGCAGCCGTATTCGCGCGGCGCTTTGCTCTTGACCTATGTGCTGTGCACCTTTTGGTTCTGGTTGGCCGACCAGTGGTTTTTGCGGCACCGGACTTGGCGTTTGGTGTACCAAGACCCGCGTGTGCCGGGCCTGTTGGCGCCTTGGCTGCCCGTGCCCCAGGGCCAAGGCTTGCCGCGTATTCGTTTGTTGCCCTGGCCTGCACAAGGCATGCCGCCTGGAGCCGCGCTGGCGTGTGATGGTGCCGTGGTGCTGCCTGCGACGGCCACTTTTGATGCATCGTCTGCCTCTGCCAACTCTGCGCCTTCCAGCGCCGAGCGTCACCGCTTTTTGACCGCGCTCAAGCTGCAGCACATACGCCTCTACAGCCCCGAATCTTTGCAGCAAAGCCTGACCGGTCGCATGGCGGCCGAGACCCTCCAAAATGAGCTCTGGCAAACCGATGGCAACCCCGCTTACGACTTGGCCAAGCGCCTCATCGATGTGGGTGTGGTGCTGGCTCTGCTGCCGCTGTGGCTGCCGCTGGCGCTGTTGGTGGCGGTTGGTGTGAAGATCGACTCGCCCGGCCCGGCCCTGTTCAGCCAGCGGCGCACCGGCATGCACGGTCAAAGTTTCCGGATCTGGAAGTTCCGCAGCATGCGCCATGAAGCGCAAGACACCCCGCAGTTCGCCCAGGCCAACGACCCCCGCATCACCCGCTTTGGGCAATGGATTCGCCGCACCCGGCTCGATGAAATTCCGCAGCTGTTCAACGTGCTGATGGGGCACATGAGCCTGATCGGCCCCCGCCCCGAGCAAGACGGTTTTGTGCAGAAGTTTGCCGAGCAAATGCCCAGCTACCCCTACCGACACCTGGTGCGCCCAGGCCTGACCGGCTGGGCCCAGGTGCAGCAAGGCTATGCGGCCAGCGCCGATGAAACCGCCATCAAGCTCAGCTACGACCTCTACTACATCACGCACTACAGTCTGGCCATGGACTTGCTGATCGTGTTCAAAACCATCCAGACCGTGCTGACCGGGCGCGGGGCGCGTTGAGCTTGCCCATGTCCACGTCCATGTCCATGAACAGCGCTCGCCACATCTTGTTGTTGACCGAAGAGTCCGGTGTGGGCGGTGTGCAGACCACGCTGCATTGGCTCGAATCGGGCCTGGCCGAGCGCGGCTGGCAAGTCACGCGGCTGTCGGTGCGGCGCGGGCGTCCCTCGCTTTGGGCCTGCTGGCAGGCGGCGCGGCGGGCGCAGGTGCTGGTGGCTTCCAACAACTTTTGGCCAGCCTATGTGGCTGTGGCTCTGGCTGAGCTGGCCCGCAGGCCCAGCGTGGTCTGGGTGCACGGCCCTTTGCACGAGGTGCTGCAGCAGGCTGGTGCCTCGCGCTTCAAAACTGCTTGGCTGCGTGCGGTTTATCAAAGGGCCAGCCATTTGGTGTGCGCCTCACAGACCTCCGGCGACAGCCTGATGCGTGTGATGTCCGATGCTGGGCCCCAAGCCGGGCATACCATTCAGAACCGCATGAGCGTGATCCGCAACCCGGCGGTCCTGCCCGGTGCGGCTCGGATGGATGGGCCCATGCCCTCGCTCGCTTCTGAGGTGGTGTCGCTCGGTTTTGTGGGCCGTTTGTCCCCCGAAAAACAGCCTCTGCAGTTGCTGCCCATGCTGCGCCTGTTGCCAGACTCGCACCAACTGCATGTGGTGGGCGATGGCGAGTTGATGGGCGCAATGCAAAGCGCCGGGCAAGACCTGCTGGCCCAAGGCCGCTTGCACCTGCATGGCCAACAAACCGTGAGCGCACAGACCTACCGGGCCTGGCAGGCCACGGTGCTGTGCTCGCGCTACGAGGGCTACCCCATGACGGCGTTGGAGTCGCTGGCCTGCGGCGTGCCCTGCGTGAGCACGCCCATCCCCGCGATGCAGGAAATGCTGGGCACGCAAGCGCCGCTCTGGCTGGCGCACGATGACAGCCCCGCCGCCTTGGCCCAAGCGGTGCAGCGCTGCCTGGCACAACCGGCGCCAGATCGGCAAGCGGCCATTGACCATTTGCAGGACCAGCACCGTCTGGAGACCTTTGTTCAAGCTTGGGATCAATTGCTCGCAGGAGGGCGGCCATGATCACCGTCCACTTTGTGCATGGCGCACGCTCTTATTTGCCCGAGCTGGCCGCCTACCAGGCGCACATCCAAAGCTTGGGCCATGCGGTGCAGATGCACACCCAGGCCCACACCGTGCCGAGCGATGCCCAGGCTGTGTGGTGGATTTGTGGCCGTGTACCCGCAGACCAAGCGCGTCGCTTCAAAGGGGCTGTGCAGGTGCACGAATACGCCTCGGCCAGCGTGGCCCCACTGGCCTGGCTCAAGGACCGCATCAAGCAGTGGCAACACCCGGTGCCTGATTTTCGGGTGTTCCAAAGCGAGTGGGTGCGCCAGCGCATGGGTTGGGGCTATTCGGTGCATGAACCTGTTCCGTATGCCCTGCGCGACATGGGTGTGCCGGCATCTTTTTTGACGGCGCAAGCGCTGCAGCCGCCCGAGTTTGATCTGGTCTATTTGGGCGAGATGCGCCGCTTGCTGCACTTTGTGCCCTTATTGCAGACCCTGGGGCAAGCGGGGCTGAAGCTCTTGTTGGTGGGCGATGTGCCCCCGGCTTTGCAAGCGCACTTGGGCACGCTCGGTCACATTCAGAGCACCGGACGTGTGCCACAAGACCAGGTGCCGGCGCAATTGCTGCGGGCACGCGCGGGCCTGAACCTGATGCCCGATGTGTTGCCGCTGAGTGAGCAAACCTCCACCAAGATGCTGGAATACCTAGCGCTGGGCTTGCCCGTGGTCAGCAACCCCTATGCTTGGGCGCAGCGCACCGCGCGGGCCCATGCTGGGCGGGTGCAACTGCTGGCGGTGCAGGCCTCCGCCGCCCAATGGCAAGCAACCATGCAGGCGCTGCCCCAGCGCCAGACCGATCGCCAACACCTCGTGTCCTTGACTTGGTCACACCAGCTGCAAGCCTTGCCGGTTTGGGCGGCTTTGTTGGGGGACGGCCTGTGAAGGTGTGGCAACTTTGGCAAGCCTTGCCCCGCGCCACCGCGCCCGCCGCCTTGGGCAGCTTGGTGTCGCTGGCGGCGCAGGGCTTTTTGGCGCTGGTGCTCTTTCGCCTCTTCAGCCCCGAAGAGGTGGGGGTGTTTTCGGCCACCAGCCAACTGGCTTTTTTCTGGGCCAGTCTGGCGCTGGCGCAAAGCCCCTTGAGCCTGCTGGCCGAGCGCCAACAAGAGCCCCGCGCTGCCGCCCGCCGCGCTTGGCGGCAAAGCGCCTGGCGCCTGCTGTGGCTGGCGCCGTTGGCGGCGCTGGGGGCCGTCTGGTCGGGCTTGGGGCACGCGGCGCAGGTGTGGGCCTGGGCTGCGGCCTTGGGCCTCGCGCAGCTGAGCTGGCTGCTCGCGCAAAGCCTGACTTTGCGGGTGGGCAGCCGTTGGTCCATGGGCCTGGTGCGCATGGTGCCGCCCGTGTTGGCCGCCGCAGCGGCGGTGCTGGGGGCCGTGCTTTTTCCGGAGCGGGGAGAGGGCCTCGCGCTGCCCGTGCTGTTGGTCTCGGCCTGCCTGGGCTATCTGGTCGGTGCCGTGTGGATGCGGCTGGCTTTTCAAGCCGCAACGCAAGCCGACACGGCGGCTGCCGCCCAAGCAGGCAGCGATAGGCCCCATGCCGTGGAAGAAGCCCCACCATCATCCGATCCGCGCAGCGCCCGACTCAAGATGCTGCACACCCTCAGCGACGGCTTGGCCGCCACGGCCTTGGCACTGAGCTGGCCTGCACACTACGGCGTACAAGAGGCCGGCTGGCTGCTCGCGCTGCTGCGCGTCTTGAGCTTCATTCCGGCGCTGGTGCACACGGCCTGGGCGCAGGTGGTGCTCAGCAGCGACACCCCAGTGCGGCTGCGGCCGCTGCAGGTGGCCTGGGCCGCATCGGCGCTGGTGCTGGGCGTGGGGGCCTTGGCCCAGCTGGCGCTGACAGGGGGCTGGCTCGATGCGCGTTGGCAAGGCCTGTCGGCTTATGTGTGGCCTCTGGTGCTGTGGCAAATGGCTGCCTGCTTTGTGGCCGCACACGCGCACTTGCCCTTCCAAAAAGGTGTGGCCATCCAACACGCGTGGCTGTGTGTGGGCATGAACATGGGCTTCATGGCCCTGTGTGTGCTCCTGCCCTGGGCCAGCCCCTTGGGTGCCAGCACGCACATGGCTTGGCTGTCGGCCTACATGCTGCTGAGCTTGGCGGGGTTGACGATTTGGCTGGCCAAGCGGTGACTGCGATGAGCGCATCAATTTGGATGATGGACCTATGAACACCATGCTCGAGATTCTGGGCATCACTGTCCCCATTTACTTGACCATTGCCCTGGGCTATGTGTGCACACGCATGGGGCTGTTTGCCAAGGCCGAGATGCAGGTGTTTGGCCGTTTCACGCTGCAGTTGGCTTTGCCGGCCTTGTTGTTCAACGCGCTGTCGCAGCGCAGCGTGGCGGAGATTCTGAACCTGAACTATTTGCTGGCGTATGCCTTGGGGTCTTTGGTGGTGTTGGGCCTAGGCCTGTGGTGGGCGCGGCGGGTGCTGGGCCAGAGCCTGAGTTACAGCAGCATGATGGCCATGGGCATGTCTTGCCCGAACAGCGGGTTTGTGGGTTACCCGATCATTTTGTTGTCGTTTGGCCCGGTGGCTGGGGTGGCGCTGGCGCTGAACATGGTGGTCGAAAACTTCTTGTTGTTGCCCTTGCTCTTGGCCATTGCCGATGCGCAGGGCCGACCCGGGCAGTGGAAAAGCGTGTTGCTGCAGACCGGCAAAAACGTGATGCGCAACCCCATGATTTGGGGTGTGGTGCTGGGCTTCCTGTTTTCTTTGTCGGGCCTGCAGATGCCTGCGCCTGTGGGTCGCACCATCGATTTGTTTGCCCAGTCCAGTGCGGTGCTGGCGCTGTTTGTGATTGGCGGCTCCTTGGTGGGCTTGCAGGCGCGGGGGCTGCAGGCCACCGTGCTGCCGATTGCGCTGGGCAAGCTGGTGTTGCACCCGCTGGCCATGTGGGCAGTGTTGGTGTGGTGGGTGCCCATCGAGGACTCGGCTTTGCGGGCCGCCGCTTTGCTGACCGGGGCCATGCCCATGCTGGGCATCTTCACTATTTTGAATCAGCGCCACGGGCACGGCACGGTGAGCGCTGCGGCCTTGTTGGTGACCACGGTGTTGTCGTTCTTCTCCCTTAGTGGCTTGCTGTGGCTGTTGCAGCTGCACCCGGTGTGAGGGGTGTGGTGAAGGCCCTCAGCGCAGTGTCCCAGGCACCGCGGTGGGTAATGAAAACCAGGCCAGGCGCCGCTGATAGACTTACCGCTTGAAAAATTTCAGCCCCTCTAGCGACCGCACTTGCCCTCAGGTGTCGGCAGACCCCACGCCCGCGAGCTCGCAGCACCTGTGTGACGACCCGATTGATGTGGTGTATTTGTGGGTGGACGGCAATGATTCGAGCTGGCGGGCCAAGCGCGAGGCGGCTTTGGCGCAATTGCCCCGGGACACGGGCGCGGCCATGGCGCGGTACAGCAATGTGGAGGGCCGCTTTCGGGACAACCACGAGTTGCGCTACAGCCTGCGGGCACTCGAGCAGTTTTTCCCAGAGCACGGCCATGTGTACATCGTCACCGATGCTCAGGCCCCTGACTGGCTGCGCCCCTCGAACCGGCTCACGCTGGTCGACCACCGCGAGCTGATGCCCGAGGCCTCTTTGCCCACCTTCGATTCGGGCCACATAGAATCGTGGATTCACCACATTCCGGGTTTGTCGGAGCGCTACTTTTACTTCAACGACGATGTGTTTTTGGGCGCACCCTTGAACCCGGCCGACTGGTTCACGCCCGAGGGTTTTTACCTCACTTGGTCGGACGAGCCACAGGTCACCGACGAGGCCATGCGCATGGATGCGACTTCGCTGGAGAATGCGTGCCGCTTGTCCATTGAGTGGTTGCGTGCACAAGCGAGCGCCACGCTGGCGGGCGAGGCCTTGCCGCCCAGCCGTCAGCAAGACCCGCTGTACCAAAGCACCTTTCGCACCTTTGCCCATTCGCCCCGGCCCATGCGGCGTTCGCTGATGCGGGAGCTGGAGCTGACGGCGCCCGAGTTATTTGAGGGGGTGCGCTCGACCGTGTTCCGCAGCTGGGACAAGCCGACCATCGTGTCGGACTTTGTTCT
>JAKFXJ010000078.1 GCA_021731425.1 Limnohabitans sp.
GATCGGTACGCTGCTCGACACGTGCGCTTTCGACGGTGTAGCTCACACGCTTGACGGGTGAGAACGAAGCGTCGAGCACGATACGACCCAAAGCTTTGGTCGGCTCATCGGCATAGCGACGCATGCTGCCTGGCACATAACCACGGCCTTTTTCGACCTTGATTTGCATGTCCAGTTTGCCGCCTTGCGACAAATTGGCAATCACATGCTCAGGATTGATGATCTCGACATCGTGTGGTGTCTGGATGTCAGCCGCAGTGACAGGGCCTTCTCCATCCTTGCGCAGGCTGAGCGTGACTTCATCGCGGTTGTGCAACTTGAAGACAACACCTTTGAGGTTCAACAGGATGTTCACCACATCTTGCTGAACGCCATCAATGGAGGAGTACTCGTGCACGACACCAGCGATGGTGACTTCAGTGGCGGAATAACCGACCATGGAAGACAACAAAACACGGCGCAGGGCGTTACCCAGTGTGTGGCCATAACCACGCTCAAAAGGCTCCAACGTGACTTTGGCACGGTTGGCAGCCAATTGTTCGACCTGGATTGCTTTGGGTTTCAACAGATTGGTTTGCATTCAGACTTCCTCTCAATACCCCCGGTTCGTTACACCGGTAAGGCTGATGAAGCACCCGACCCACAATGCCTTGTGCGTCGGGAACGATTGAAACAGCGTATTAACGAGAATACAGTTCGACGATCAACGATTCGTTGATATCAGCACCGAATTCGTCGCGGTCAGGCACTTTCTTGAAAGTACCTTCGGCTTTGTCGGCATTGACTTCGACCCATGCAGGCATACCGACTTGGGCAGCCAATTGCAGAGCTTCAACCACGCGGTTTTGCTTCTTGGATTTTTCACGAACGGCCACCACATCACCGGCCTTGACCAGGTATGAAGGGATGTTCACGGATTGACCGTTCACGGTGATGGCTTTGTGTGAAACCATTTGACGGGCTTCTGCACGTGTCGAGCCAAAGCCCATGCGGTAAACCACGTTGTCCAGACGGCACTCGAGCAAGGCCAACAGGTTAGAGCCTGTGTTGCCTTTGCGGCGATCTGCCTCTGCAAAGTAGCGGCGGAACTGCTTCTCGAGCACGCCGTACATGCGTTTGACTTTTTGTTTTTCACGCAGTTGCAGACCGTAGTCCGATGTGCGCTGGCCCGAAGTGCGACCGTGTTGGCCTGGCTTGGAGTCGAACTTGGACTTGTCCGCAATGGAGCGACGTGCGCTCTTGAGGAACAGGTCGGTGCCTTCACGGCGGGAGAGTTTGGCCTTGGGGCCGAGGTAGCGTGCCACTTGATTTTCCTTTATGCAGCTGCCGCATCAACAAATGCGGGAGCCAGGCGATGCAAGCATGGCCTGGCGGTGGGCTTGGTTTGAAATTAGATACGACGGCGCTTTTGAGGGCGGCAGCCGTTGTGAGGGACCGGTGTCACATCGGCAATCGATGTGATACGGATGCCCAATGCACCCAAGGCACGAACCGAAGACTCGCGACCAGGACCGGGGCCCTTGATCTCTACGTCGAGGTTTTTGATGCCTTGCTCTTGCGCAGCACGACCTGCCACTTCAGAAGCGACCTGAGCTGCAAAGGGTGTCGATTTACGCGAACCCTTGAAACCCTGGCCACCCGATGAGGCCCACGACAAGGCATTGCCCTGGCGATCGGTGATCGTGATGATGGTGTTGTTGAACGAAGCGTGAACGTGAGCAATACCGTCGGCAATGTTCTTGCGGACTTTTTTGCGGACACGTTGTGCGGCGCTGTTTGATTGTGCTTTTGCCATGGTGGTCTCTCAATCCTGCTTATTTCTTCAGAGCCGCAGCGCCTTTGCGCGGACCCTTGCGAGTACGTGCATTGGTACGTGTACGCTGACCGCGCATGGGCAGACCGCGACGGTGGCGGAAACCACGGTAGCAACCAATGTCCATCAAACGCTTGATGTTCATGGTGGTTTCGCGGCGCAAGTCACCTTCAATGGTGAACACTGCGATTTGGTCGCGAATTTTTTCCAAGTCTGCGTCGGTCAGGTCCTTGATCTTCTTCGAATATGCAATGCCGGAAGCTTCGCAAATTTGTCGAGCGCGGGTGCGACCAATACCAAAAATGGCTGTCAAGCCAATTTCAGCATGTTTGTGCGGCGGAATGTTGATGCCAGCGATACGTGCCATTTTCGTCCTCTAAAACTAATTCAATCAGCCTTGACGCTGCTTGTGACGTGGATCGGTGCAGATCACACGAACAACGCCTTTACGGCGGATGACTTTGCAGTTACGGCAAATTTTTTTCACCGAAGCAGAAACTCTCATGGTTCTCTCCTAAAACTCATCGATACCCAGACTTTGCAGACCAGGTGAAAAATATGGCCCTTTGCTGAAGCTCAGGGTTCTTTACCAAACTTGCATCAAGTCACTCAGGACTTGAAGTTCGCCTTCTTCAAAAGCGAGTCATATTGTTGCGACATCAAGTAGTTTTGTACTTGAGCCATGAAATCCATTGTCACGACCACAATGATCAGCAGGGAAGTGCCGCCAAAGTAAAACGGAACATTGTATTTCAGAATCAAAAATTCAGGCAGCAAACACACAAAAGTGATGTAAGCGGCGCCCACTGCGGTCAAACGCAGCAAAATCTTGTCGATGTACTTGGCTGTTTGATCACCTGGACGAATGCCGGGAATGAAAGCACCACTTTTCTTCAGGTTGTCTGCAGTTTCACGGCTATTAAAAACCAGCGCCGTGTAAAAGAAGCAGAAGAAAATAATGGCAGCAGCGTAGAACATCACATAAACCGGCTGTCCAGGTGCCAAAGCATTGGCCACATCTTTGAAGAATCGAACAACGACGCTTTCGGATGTTCCGGAGCTGAACCAACCAATCAAAGTTGCCGGCAAGAGAATGATCGACGAGGCAAAGATCGGAGGAATCACACCCGCCATGTTCAGTTTGAGCGGCAAGTGCGACGATTGACCGCCATACACCTTGTTGCCCACCTGACGACGTGCGTAATTGACCAAAATCTTGCGCTGACCACGTTCCACGAAAACCACGAAGTAAGTGACCAGAGCCACCACCACAATGATCAACATCGAGATCAAAGGATTCATCGCACCGGTACGTACCAGCTCAAACAATCCACCCAAAGCACTTGGCAAACCAGCAGCGATGCCAGCAAAGATCAAAATCGAGATGCCGTTGCCCAAACCACGCTCAGTGATTTGTTCACCCAACCACATCAAGAACATCGAACCAGCAGTCAAACTGACAACTGCCGTCATTCGAAAGCCCATACCAGGATTGATCACCAAGCCAGCAGATGCTTCCAATGCAACGGCAATACCAAAAGACTGAAACAGTGCCAAACCCAATGCACCAAATCGTGTGTATTGGGTGATCTTGCGACGACCCGCTTCACCTTCTTTTTTCATTTGCTCGAACGCAGGAACCACGTAAGTCATCAACTGCATCACAATGGATGCGGAGATGTAGGGCATGATGCCCAAAGCAAATATGGTGAAACGCGATAGCGCACCGCCCGAGAACATGTTGAACAAGTTCAAAATGCCGCCCTGTTGACCATTGAACAACTGCTTGAGTTGGTCTGGGTCAATGCCAGGCACAGGAATATGCGCACCGATACGGTAGACCACCAACGCCAACAGCAGGAAGACCAGACGACGACGCAAGTCACCGTACTTGCCTGCTTTGGCTGTTTGATTAGCGTTGGTTGCCACGTTGTTTCTCGTCCATCAAGTTTCAGGCCACGGAGCCGCCGGCTGCTTCAATCGCTGCCTTAGCACCTGCAGTAGCGCCAATGCCCGTCAGCTTGACGGCTTTGGTCAACTCACCTGTGTTGATGACTTTGACGACTTTGGCCATATGCGCCACCAGACCGGCTTGCTTCAGAGACAAAACATCAACTTCAGCCATGTCCAAACGCGACAGCGTGGTCAAGGTGATTTCGGCGTTGTACTTGAGAGTTTGAGATTTGAAGCCACGCTTAGGCAAACGGCGCTGCAAAGGCATTTGACCGCCTTCGAAACCCACTTTGTGGTAGCCACCGGAACGAGACTTCTGACCTTTGTGACCACGGCCGGCGGTTTTACCCAGACCGGAACCGATACCACGGCCCACGCGACGTGCCGCGTGCTTAGAGCCTTCTGCGGGCTTGATGCTATTGAGTTCCATCATCGGCCTCTTAGAGAACTTTGACCAGGTAGCTGATCTTGTTGATCATGCCGCGCACTGCGGGCGTGTCTTGCAACTCGCTCACAGAGTTCAGCTTGCGCAAACCCAAGCCACGCACTGTGGCGCGGTGGGAAACTTTGGTACCAATCGGGCTGCGAACCAGTTGGACTTTCACAGTTGTTGCTGTCGTCATGTTCGTTCTCCGGTTCAGCCGAACAGCTCTTCAACCGACTTGCCGCGCTTGGCAGCCACGTTGGAAGCTGTTGTGCAGTTGGACAAAGCGTCCAAAGTGGCACGAACCATGTTGTAAGGGTTGGACGAACCGTGGCTCTTGGCCACGATGTCGGTGATACCCACCACTTCGAACACAGCACGCATAGGGCCACCAGCAATGATGCCGGTACCTTTGGGGGCTGGTGCCATCATGACGCGGGCTGCGCCATGGTGACCGTTCACTGCGTGGTGAATCGTGCCATTTTTGAGGTGGACTTTGGACAGGTTGCGACGAGCTTCTTCCATCGCCTTTTGCACGGCTGCTGGCACTTCTTTCGACTTGCCCTTACCCATGCCGACCTTGCCATCGCCGTCACCCACCACAGTCAAAGCTGCGAAACCGAGAATACGGCCGCCTTTCACCACTTTGGTAACGCGGTTGACCGCGATCATCTTTTCGCGGAGACCGTCTTCAGGACCGTCGTTCTGCGGTTTTGCTGTAAATTTAGCCATTTGTATCTCCGATCCGTTTAGAACTGCAGACCTGCTTCACGGGCTGCTTCGGCCAAAGCCTTGACGCGACCGTGGTAAGCGAAACCTGCGCGGTCGAAGGCGACCTTCTCAACGCCAGCAGCTTTTGCTTTTTCAGCAATGCGCTTGCCGATGACGGTGGCTGCAGCGGCATTGCCGCCTTTGCCTGCTGCACCCAGAGCCGTGCGCACTTCTGCTTCGGCGGTGGAGGCACTGGCCAAAACTTTGGTACCACAGCCAGAGATAACGCTGGCGTAGATATGCAAGTTCGTGCGACTCACGGTCAAACGGGCCACGCCTTGCTGTGCAATGCGGATGCGTGTTTGGCGTGCACGACGCAGACGCTGCTCTTTCTTGGTCAACATGATGCAGCTCCTTATTTCTTCTTGGTCTCTTTGATCGTGATCTTCTCATCCGAATAACGGATGCCTTTGCCTTTGTAGGGCTCAGGTGGGCGAACAGCACGGATCTCAGCAGCAATTTGGCCAACACGTTGACGGTCAGCACCCTTGATCACGATTTCAGTCGCGCTGGGTGCGGCCACCGTGATGCCAGCAGGCATATCGATGTTGACGGGATGGGAGTAACCCACGGCCAGGTTCAATTTGGCGCCAGAGGCGGCCGCTTTGTAACCCACACCGACCAGGTTCAGCTTCTTTTCGAAACCTTTAGTCACACCAGTAACCATGTTGTTCACCAGCTGACGCATGGTGCCACTCATGGCATTGGCTTCACGTGAATCATTGACCGGTGCAAAGCTCAGTTTGCCGCCTTCGTTGTTCACGGTCACCAGTGTGTTGGCGGAGATGGCCAGTTGACCACCTGTGCCTTTCACACTGATCTGTGTTGCATTGATCGACACATCCACACCAGCGGGGATGGTCACAGGCATTTTTCCTACGCGGGACATTCTTTTTCTCCCTTTAAGCGACGTAGCACAGCACTTCGCCGCCGACACCGGCTGCACGTGCTTTGCGATCAGTCATCACGCCCTGAGGTGTGGTGACGATGGCCACGCCCAAGCCGTTTTGGACTTGAGGAATAGCATCACGGCCTTTGTACACACGCAGGCCAGGGCGGCTAACGCGCTCGATACGCTCGATGACCGGACGGCCAGCGTAGTACTTCAGGGCGATTTCGAGGGTGGCTTTGCCATCTTCGGTTTTGACTTGGAAGCCATCAATGTAGCCCTCATCTTTCAGCACTTGGGCAATGGCCACCTTCACTTTGGAAGAAGGCACCATTACAGCGGCCTTGGCCACCATTTGTGCGTTGCGAATGCGGGTCAACAGATCGGCAATAGGATCACTCATGCTCATGTTGTTATCTCCTGCCGATTACCAGCTGGCCTTGGTCACGCCCGGGATATGACCAGCGAAGGCCATTTCACGGATCTTGGCGCGGCCCAGACCAAATTGACGGAACGTACCGCGTGGGCGACCGGTGATTTCACAGCGGTTGCGTTGACGGGTCGGGTTGGCGTTGCGTGGGAGCTTTTGCAGACCCAGACGGGCAGCTGCACGCTCTTCATCGCTGCGCTTGGCATCGTTGGCAACGGCCTTCAATTCCGCGTATTTCTTCGCGAATTTGGCTGCCAGTTTTTCACGCTTGAGCTCGCGCTCGATCAAAGCTACTTTAGCCACGTGGCACCTCAGTTCTTGAAGGGGAAGCGGAAAGCTGCCAAGAGTGCTTTGCACTCTTCGTCAGACTTGGCCGTGGTGGTGATGCTGATGTTGAGACCGCGCAAGGCATCGACCTTGTCGTACTCAATCTCAGGGAAAATGATCTGCTCTTTGACGCCGATGTTGTAGTTGCCGCGGCCATCGAAGGCACGACCAGAAATACCACGGAAGTCACGCACGCGGGGCAGAGCCACGGTCACGAAACGGTCCAGGAATTCATACATCTGAACGCCGCGCAAGGTCACCATGCAGCCGATAGGCTGTTGTTCACGGATCTTGAAGCCGGCAATCGCTTTCTTGGCTTTGGTGACAACAGGCTTCTGGCCCGCAATCTTGGTCAAGTCGCTCACAGCGTGGTCCATGACTTTTTTGTCAGCCACGGCTTCAGACACACCCATGTTCAGGGTGATCTTGGTGATGCGAGGCACCTGCATGGGCGACGTGTAGCCAAATTTGGCTGTCAGGTCAGCAGCGATTTTCTCGCGGAAGAGTTGTTGCAAACGTGCCATGCTTATGCCACCTTGATTTCTTCGCCGCTGGACTTGTAAACGCGAACGCGCTTGCCGTCAGCCTGCAACTTGATGCCCACGCGATCAGCCTTGCCAGTCGCAGCGTTGAAAATCGCCACGTTGGATTGGTGAATCGGCATAGCCTTTTCGATGATGCCGCCAGTTGTGCCCTTCATTGGGTTTGGCTTGGCGTGTTTTTTGACGATGTTGATACCGTCAATCAGGAGGTGTGAGTCGCTGGCCCGCGACGACACTTTGCCGCGCTTGCCCTTGTCACGACCTGTGATGACGATGACTTCGTCGCCTGTGCGAATCTTGTTCATGGCGCGTCCTTACAGTACTTCAGGAGCCAAGGACACGATCTTCATAAACTTCTCGGTACGCAGTTCACGCGTGACCGGGCCGAAGATGCGGGTGCCGATGGGCTCCAACTTGGCGTTCAGCAACACAGCGGCGTTGCCATCGAATTTGATGAGCGAACCATCGCCACGGCGAATGCCTTTGGCAGTGCGAACCACCACAGCACTGTAGATCTCGCCTTTTTTGACGCGACCACGTGGGGCAGCTTCTTTGATGCTCACTTTGATGATGTCGCCAACACTTGCATAGCGACGCTTGGACCCGCCGAGCACCTTAATGCACAGCACGGACTTGGCGCCGGTGTTGTCGGCCACATCCAACCGAGATTCTGTCTGGATCATTTCTTTGTTCCCAACTTGTATTCTTAATCTGCCAGCCCAAAAGCCAACATATCAGAATCAGTCTTGGACCCGTCATTCACACAGCGAACCACTCGCTTTGCTTCAGTTTGGGCAGATACCTACGCCTTTTGCAAGGCGAAGCCCACGATTATGCCTGTAAAAAAGGCCGTGCGCAAGTCGTTTGTGAAAATTTTTGACATTCTTGACGGCTTGGACGCCTTTTTTGCCCTACTGGGCGGCCAATAAACCCGCGCTGCTGTCGTAGCAGGCTTCAATTTGCTGCCCAAGCGCGCGAACGGCTGACCGCTTCTCGCCAACGCGCCACATGGCTTGTCCTTTGAGATTCATGCCATTGCGGCAAAAACCGCTTCTCCTCTTGCCACTGCGCAGCCAATTCCTTGGAGTCAGACCAATAGCCTGTGGCCAGCCCCGCGAGGTAAGCGGCCCCGAGCGCCGTGGTCTCAGTGATGCGGCTGCGAACCACAGGCACGCCCAGCACATTCGCCTGGATCTGCATCAACAGGTCGTTTTTGCTCGCACCACCGTCTACGCGAAGTTCGGTCAGCGCCAAGCCACTGTCCGCACTCATGGCCCGAAAAACATCGGCCGTCTGCAGTGCAATGGCCTCCAAAGCCGCCCTGGCAATGTGCGCCCGGCCTGTTCCCCGCGTCATCCCCACCAAGGTGCCTCGGGCCTGGCCATCCCAGTCGGGTGTACCCAATCCAGCAAAGGCCGGCACCAAAAAGACGTCACCGGTGTCCTGCACGCTGGCGGCCAGGGCTTCGACCTGGGCTGCGCTGTCTATGATTTGCAAGCCATCTCGCAACCATTGCACGGTGGCACCGGCCATAAAAACCGATCCTTCCAAAGCATAAGCCATGGGCCGTTGTGCCGCACCCGGGCCTTGCCAGGCGACGGTGCTGAGCAATTGGTGGTGACTGGCCACGGGTTGATCCCCCGTGTTCATCAGCATGAAGCAGCCCGTGCCATAGGTGTTTTTGGCCATGCCAGGTGCAAAGCAAGCCTGACCGAAGAGCGCTGCTTGCTGATCACCCGCCCAGCCTGCAATCGGCACACTGGCCCCCAGCAGGTGGGGGTCCGTCTCGGCCAGCGGGCCGCAAGAGGGCAAGATCCGGGGCAACACAGCGGCTGGAATGTTCAGCAGGGCCAGCATGTCCTCATCCCAGGCGCCGGTTTTCAGGTTGAAAAGCAGGGTACGCGAGGCGTTGCTGGGCTCTGTGGCATGCACCCGCCCGCCCGTCAGCTGCCACAACAGCCAACTGTCCACCGTGCCGAAGGCCAACTCACCCCGCTCTGCCCGTGCCCGGGCACCCGGCACATGGTCCAGCAGCCACGCCAGCTTGGTGCCCGAAAAATAAGCATCAATGACCAAGCCAGTTTTGGCGGCGATCTCAGGGGCGTGACCTGCCGCGCGCAAGTCTGCGCAAAGCCCAGCGGTGCGCCGGTCTTGCCAGACGATGGCTGGGGCCACCGGCTCGCCCGTTCGGCGATCCCACAGCACCGTGGTTTCCCGCTGGTTGGTGATGCCAATGGCCCGCACCTGTCGGGCTGTGATGCCCGCCTGCCCCAACGCCTGGCGCAGGACGGCCAACTGGGTGGTCCAGATTTCGGTGGCGTCATGTTCCACCCAACCCGGGCGTGGGAAATGCTGGGTAAATTCACGTTGTGCCATGGCCACGACCTGGCCGGCACGGTCAAACACCACCGCCCGTGAGCTGGTGGTGCCTTGGTCAATCGAAAGGATGTAGTCCATCCGCACAAGATTAGCGCAAAGCAGCCCGCACAAACAGCGACAATTCCCCGATTGACCTTTTAACAAAGACACCTGCGAGACTGGGCACCATGACGACTTTTGCACACCACATGGCCTTCATTGGCGGCGGCAACATGGCCAGCGCCATCATTGGCGGCTTGATTCGCCAAGGCATGCGGCCCGATCAATTCACCGTGGTCGAACCCTTTGCCGAGACCGCTGCCAAGCTCTTGAACGACTTCGGCATCACCGCCTTACCCGCAGCAGGCCCAGCACTGGCCCAGGCAGACCTGGTGGTCTGGGCGGTCAAGCCGCAAATTTTCAGCGAAGCCGCTGCCCCGGTCATGCCCCACACCCGCGCCGCCTTGCACCTGTCCGTGGCGGCAGGCATCCGCACCGACAGCATTGGCCGCTGGGTTGGCAGCGACCGGGTGGTGAGATGCATGCCCAACACACCGGCGCTGGTGGGCCAAGGCATCACTGGCTTGTTTGCCTGCCCATCGGTCACGGCTGTGGACAAAGCGCTTATGGAGCAAGTCATTGGTACCACCGGGCAATTCATCTGGGTGCACAAGGAGTCTCAGCTGGACGCCGTGACCGCCTTGTCAGGCTCCGGTCCGGCCTATGTGTTTTATTTCCTAGAAGCCATGACCGAAGCCGGTGTGGGCATGGGCCTAAGCGCAGAGCAGGCCTATCAACTGGCCATGGCCACGTTTTCGGGCGCCTCTTCGCTGGCTGCGGCCTCCACCGAATCGCCTGAGGTGCTGCGCCAGCGCGTCACGTCCAAAGGCGGCACGACCTATGCGGCGCTGACTGCCATGGAAGCCGCCGGTATCAAGCCCGCTTTTGTCAAAGCCATGCAAGCGGCTGAGCAACGCGCCCGCGAGTTGGGCGATGAGTTTGGCAAGGCCTGAACGCGGGCCCGCCGCAGGCTGGTGTTCTGGTTTTCTGATCTTCAGGTGTAAGACAAGACCAAGCCCACAAACACGCTCAAACCCACCCAGTGGTTCAGCCTGAAGGCCTTGAAGCAGCCCTCGCGGCTGCGGTCTTTGATCAACCACAGGTGCCAAAGTGCCTGTAGGGCCGCCCCCGCCAGACCCAGCCACAGCCAAGCACCGCGCTCGGGGGCGTTCAAGAGCATCGCCCAGATCGTCAAAAAGGCCGCATAAAACCCCGTGATGGCAGTCACATCCCATCGCCCCAGGGTGATGGCCGAGGTTTTCATGCCGATCTTCAGATCGTCATCGCGGTCCACCATGGCGTATTCGGTGTCATAGGCCAGCACCCAGAACAAATTGCCCAAGAGCAAGCCCCAAGCCAGTGGTGGCACTTCGCTTTGAACCGCTGCAAAAGCCATCGGAATCCCAAAACTGAAGGCCACCCCCAACACCGCCTGCGGCATGGCCACCCAACGCTTGGCATAGGGATAAACCAAAGTGACGGCCAAAGCTGCAAATGACCAAGCCACCGTCACACGGTTGGTGCTGAGCACCAGCATAAAAGCCAACAAGGCCAATACCCCGCCCAAACCCAGCGCCTCTTTGACGCCCAAACGCCCGCTGGTCACCGGTCGCTGCGCCGTGCGTTTGACATGCTTGTCAAATTCGCGGTCAGCCACATCGTTGATGCAACAACCCGCACTGCGCATCAGGATGGTGCCCAAAGTGAACACCGCCACCAAATGCCAACCCGGGAAGCCGCCAGCGGCCACCCACAAAGCCGACAAGGTAGGCCACAACAACAACAACCAGCCGGCAGGTCGGTTCCAGCGAATCAGGTCGAGGTAAAGCTTGAGTCGGTCAGTCATCCGCGAATTATCCGCCCCCTAGCCTGAGTGGCGGCGCCTGCGGGCTCGGCCATCAACCCGGCCGCAAAAGCCATCACCCGAACTCAGAAACGGTAACCCAAACCGACCGCATACAACATGGAGTAAACCTTCAATCGACCGATGCTGCTGCCTGCCGCATAAACATCGCTGCGGATGTAGGCCTTCTTCACAACCAGATTGATGGACCAATTTCGGTCCAGCCGCATATCAAGTCTTACCCCGCAAGATAACGCCACAACAATGTATTCCTTGTCATACATGCATTTTTAACATCCACAGACTTCATCGACGTTGCCCGGTGACCTCCGTCACCACCCTGCGGTTCGCTTGATTGCACACGATGGCCGCATTCGTTGTTTGGCGGGCGCAGCGGGTCACGACCAATTGTCGAGCGCCTCGACCTTCGGAAGTCATCGGGGCAGAAATTTGACCACTTGTTTGGAGATATTGACGGACCGTATTGGCCCTGTTGACCGACAAACGCTCATTGAATTCAGGTGAGCCCAATGGGTCCGCATGACCGATCACATGAATCCTGTCGATGCGCACATAGTCTTTGCGTATGCGTGCCGTCAGCATGTCCAATGACTCACGCCCCGAGGCTGTCAAACCATTCAAATCCGATCGACCGAACGCGAACAAAGCGTCACTCGACAAAATGAATTGCTCGGGCTGTGCCACAGGTGCGGCAGCCGCCACACAATTTTGGGCCTGCGCCACCCTCGAAATGGTGTGAATTTGGAGTCGAGTGGCACCCAACTCTTGCTGCGCTTGAGCGGCCGACACAGGTTTCATGACCGGCCGACCGGAGGATTCCACAACGGTCAGGTACTGAGTTTGGGCGGCTGGCAATGCCAAGGCTGTGACGGTGTCAAAGCTGTCCCGAGCATTTTGGCCCACTCGAAATTGTCGTGCGCCAATTTCGAATTGACCGGGCGGCAAGCAAAGTTGGCTGTAGCCTCCAGGGACCAAGGATGTGTGGTACTGCCCTTGAATGAACACCCCCGTCGCACCGGGCAATTGTTGGGTATTGGTTGTGCGATACACCACAATGCGGCTTTGACTCGGCCCGATGTTCGAGAGCGGTTCAAAAACACCACCCAGAACATCAATCCTTGCGTTGACACCCGCTTGGTTGGTCGCCACGTTGGTTTGTGCCTGTGTCACAGAACCAACCCCCAAGGCGGCCAGCAAGGCGATGAACAGGGATGAATACAGCTTTATTTTTGGCATGGTGCTCAGCACGTCGGCTTGAAGTTGTCGTAAAAAGATGGTCACTGGATGGCCTATCTGCACCCCAGTGAAGGCCCATGAGACCCTCTTGGTTGACCGATCATAGGAACATCCACAAGGCAAGTAAATTGGCCAATTGGAGTACTATGGTGTTTGTATTGTATTGAATTGCAAATATCGTATTTAATAAAATTTCTGAAACCGTTCGCACAATGAAAGGCCGCGAAGGCCTTCACTCACCAGTCTCTGCGCATGTCGGCAGGTCAGCCTAAGGGGCCTTTGCGTCAAGAGGGTTTGCCCCGACTTTGAAGCTTGGGTCCTTTTGTTTTGAGAAAGCCCTCCTTCACAAAACACGGATTGCCCTCTTCGCACAAGGTCTCAAAATTCACAATTGGATTGCTACGTGCGCATCGACAGGCGGACGTATGGCTCACAGTCATCAGTGAATGCTTTATTCAAAAGGAGACCCCATGAAAATCACCCTTCGTTTGGCTCTGAGTGCTTTGGCATTGGCCTGCACTGCGGCACACGCCCAGAACTTTCCCACCAGGCCCATCACGCTGGTGGTTCCCTTTGCCGCTGGCGGCCCCACCGATGTGGTGGCCCGGATGATGGCCATTCCGATGGGCAAGTCACTGGGCCAGTCGGTCGTGGTTGAAAACGTCAACGGGGCAGGTGGCACTGTGGGGGCCACCAAGGTCGCGCGTTCGGCACCGAACGGGTACACCATCTTCCTGCACCACATGGGCATGGCCACATCACCCGCTCTTTACAAAAAGCTCAGCTTCGATCCACTTGCCGATTTTGAATACATCGGTCAGGTGCTGGATGTGCCGATGACACTGATCGCCCGCAAAGACATTCCTGCCAACAACCTGCAAGAGTTGATCGCCTACATCAAGGCCAACGAGAAAAAAGTGTCGCTTGCCGACGCTGGACTGGGCGCAGTGTCTAACCTGTGCGGCCTGATGTTCAAGAGCGCCATCGGCGTCAACATCAACACCATCCCCTACAAAGGTACCGGCCCCGCCATGAACGACCTGCTGGGTGGCCAAGTGGATGTCTTGTGCGACCAAACCACACAAACTGTGCCCATGATCAAAGACGGCCGGGTCAAGGTCTTCGGGGTGACCACGCTCAAACGACTGGCCGCATTGCCCAATGTGCCCACACTCGACGAGCAAGGACTCAAAGGCTTCGAAGTGAAAGTCTGGCACGGCATGTACGCCCCCAAGGGCACGCCAGCCCCCGTGCTGACACAAATCAACACCGCCATGCGCGCCGCCATGGCCGAGCCTTCGATCGTGCAACGCCTGGGCGAACTCAGCTCAGAAATCCCAACCGCGGACAAGATGACCCCCAAAGGCTTGGAAGACCACCTTAAGGCCGAGATCAACAAATGGGGGCCTGTGATCCGCAAAGCCGGTGTCTCGGCGGACTGATTCTCCAAAGTCTTTTAAAACCTGCGCTCCCATCAGAACATGCATCCCTTGATGCGTGTTCTGCGTGGGTTTTCTGCCTCATCAAAGACTGTCGACATCAGGCTTCTTGAGCTGCGTTTTTTTACGCTGGGCGAAAATCGATCGGCTTGCAGGCGGCTGCTTTTTTCAAACAATGTGCAGCCCGCCGTCCACCACCAAGGTGGTGCCTGTGATGAACGACGCTTCTGCCGAGGCCAACCACAAAATTGGCCAGGCGATTTCTTCGGGCGCCGCCCATCGCCCCAGCAAAGAGCTATCTTTGCGCTCCGTCTTGAGCTGCTCAATGCTTTTACCGGCTTGTTGTGCACGGTCCACATGAAAGTCGGTCAAGGTCGAGCCTGGGCAAACCGCATTGACGCGCACACCGTGCACCGCCTCTTCGCAGGCCAGTGACCGGGTCAGGGCCAGTTGCGCGGCTTTGGTGGCATCGTACAGGGCCATGCCTTTGCGCCCTTTGACGGCATAACAAGACGACACGTTCAC
>JAKFXJ010000168.1 GCA_021731425.1 Limnohabitans sp.
CGCTTTTCCCGCGCCATGAGGTGCCGCTGTATGGCCGTGCCCTTTTTGAGGCCGATGCCAAGCTGGCGGTTCAACTTGCACAAGCCAGCGAGCATGTGTTGGCCGATGCCGCGCTTCACTTGGGCCCACGCACCTTGGCCGAGTTCCAATTGAATACGCCTCGCGTGCATCGCGGCCTGATCCTCAGTGGCGACCGTTTTGTCTCGACCTCGGCCGAAAGCCATGCGCTGCGCCAAGCACTGCCTGAGGCTTTGGCGGTGGAGATGGAGGGGGCGGCGGTGGCACAGGTGTGCCACGATTACGGCGTGCCTTTTGCGGCGGTGCGCACCATCTCCGACCGCGCAGACGACACGGCGCACACCGACTTTCAGCGCTTCATCCGCGAGGTGGCCAGCCGTTACAGTTTGGCCATTGTGTCGCAGTGGCTGCGTCAGCGGGCGCTGGACTGAAGCAGACTTTTATTTGAGCCAACCGCGGCGGCGGAAGTACCACATGGGCACCACAGCGCTGGCGGCCATCAGCGCCAGGGCGTAGGGGTAGCCCCATTTTTGCGACAACTCGGGCATGTACTGGAAGTTCATGCCGTACAAGCTGGCGATCAAGGTGGGTGGCAGCAAGGCCACGCTGGCCACCGAGAAGATCTTGATGATCTTGTTCTGGTTGATGTTGATGAAACCCACAGTGGCGTCCATCAAGAAGTTGATCTTGTCGAAGAGGAAGGCCGTGTGCGAGTCGAGTGAGTCGATGTCGCGCAGAATCTGGCGGGCGTCTTCAAACTGATCGGCGTTCAGCATTTTGGAGCGCATCATGAAACTCAGGGCGCGGCGCGTGTCCATCACGTTGCGCCGGATGCGACCGTTCAGGTCTTCTTGCCGTGCGATCGCGCCCAGCACTTCGCTGGCCATGGCGTCAGTTACGTCGCCTGACAGCACGGTATTGCCCACTTTTTCGAGCTGGTCGTAAATGCCTTCGAGTGTGTCCGCCGAGTATTCGGCGTCGGCGTCAAACAGCTTGAGCAGTACATCCTTGGCGTCTTCGATCAGGCCCGGGGCGCGGCGTGCACGCATGCGCAGCAGGCGAAACACGGGCACGTCTTCATCGTGGATGGAGAACAGCACCCCTTGGCTTTTCAGTTCGGCATTGTGCTGGTTCAAGATGAAGGCGCAACGCACGGTCCGTGGCTCGTCTTCGTCTGCGATCAAGAAGTCCGAACGGATGTGCAGTTCGCCGTTGTCCTCTTCATAGAAACGGGCCGATTCTTCGATGTCCTCGTCCATCGCGTCCTCTGGGATGGACAGGCCGAAGTACTGCTTGATCCAGCGTTTTTCTTCGAGGGTGGGCGACTCCAAGTCGACCCAGATGGGCTGAAAGCGGGAGAGTTCTTCCAGTGACTCGATTTCTTCTTGGAAGAGGCGGCCATTGGCGAGGGTGAAGATGTTGAGCATGGCGAATCCGAAAAATGGCCAGGTGCCAAAAGTTCAAAGGGGCGGCGAAGGGGTTTTCTGCAGCTTTCGAACGATGGGCAAGGTGCTCAGCGCGTTCGAAAGCTACCGACTCGGGGTAGTTTCCACGGCAGTGTGTCTCCAGAATGAATCGGCGGATTATCGCACCGGATGCGTCCCAGTGGGGACCAGAAAAGCCAGGATTTCATCGGCACGGGCCTGCACATCCGATTGTCCCAAAGCCATCAGCGCCGCGATGAATTCCGGCTCGAACAACAAATAACTGGCCAGGGCCGCACCACTGCCGCGCAGGGCCCCCAGGCCTTCCAGCACCCGACGGATGGGTCGGGGCAGGGTGTGGGCGTGCTCTTGCGCCAGGGCGTCGAGCGAGGCACTGGGCTGCAGTGTCATCACCCGAACAGGGCGCAGGGGCAGGTCCGCTCGCATGGCCTCGGGCAGGCTGTCCAGAGCCTGGTTGATGCGGGCGATCTGATCGACATCGGCCTCTAGGGTGTCGTGGAACACGCTGGCCATGGCATGGCCAGCGATGGTGCCCAGCGAAGGGCGTCCCGCAGCCCGGGAGGGGGCATCCAGGCTGAGCCGCTGAGGTTGGCTCACCCCAATGGCCAAGATCCGGTCAGCCCCCAGGTGCACCGCCGAGGACAAAGGCGATATCTGGCGCATCGAGCCGTCCCCGAAAAACTCCATCTCGCCGTCGACCCACAGGGGGGTGGACGGGAAAATGAAGGGTATGGCGCTCGACGCCATCAGGTGCTCGATGGTGATCGGTTGCTGTTCGGCGCGGCGCCCGGGTCGGCTCCAGGGTATTGGCTGGCCGTCGCGGGTTTGGCAAAAGGTCCAGTGCACGCCGCTGGAATAACTGGATGCTGTGACCGCCAGGGCCTGCAGCACGCCGCTTTGCAAGGCGGTGTCGATCTTCTCGAGGGCAATCGCCCGGTGCAAGGTGTTGACCAAGGCCAGGCTGTCCATCGCCGCGGCATGGGTGCGGGCAGAGCGCAGCAAACCCACTGCTGTGGCCCATCGGCTGAACTTGTCCAGGGGGGTTTGGGGCAGGCAGTAGACCGCTTCGGTGCGGATATGGGTCCAAAAATGCGCTAGGTCGTTGAGCCCGGCCAGGCCCTCCATGGCCTTGCTGGCCAAAAAAGTGGCGTTCAAGGCCCCGGCCGAGGTGCCAGCCAGCACCTGGAACGGAAAAGCTGGAGCAGGCCCCGCTGTGCGGCTCAGCAATTGGCCGATGGCCTGCAGTGCCCCCGCTTGGTAGGCGGTGCGGGCTCCGCCGCCCATCAGCACCAGCCCCAACACGGGGTGCGGCTGCGCAGGGCGGGGCGGTGAAGCAGGAGACATCGGCTGCGTGGGCGTCAAGGTTTCAATGGGCATGTGAGGCTGAACAGAGGCGATGGACGGCCGTGGGTGGTAGATTCAAACAATTCAACGGCATTGTTCCATGACCTCACATTTGACCCCGCGCCGTGAGCGCTGGCTGCTCTTCACGCTGGCTGGCATCCAGTTCACCCACATCCTCGATTTCATGATCATGATGCCGCTGGGGCCGCAGTTCACGGCCCTGTTTGGCATCAGCAATGCCCAGTTTGGGCTGCTGGTCTCGGCCTACACCCTGTCGGCAGGCTTTTCGGGTTTGATGGCCGCCACCTACATTGACCGCTTTGGCCGCAAGCAACTGCTGCTGGGCATGTACAGCCTGTTTGGGTTGGCCACGCTCGCGTGCGCTTTGGCGCCCGACTATCTGTGGTTGATGGTGGCGCGTGTGGCTGCAGGTTTGTTTGGTGGTGTCTTGTCGGCCCTGTCGCAGACCATCGTGGCCGATGTGATTCCTTTTGAGCGTCGTGGCCGTGCCATGGGTGTGGTGATGACGTCGTTTTCCGTGTCCACCGTGGCGGGCGTGCCGCTTGGCCTGTTTTTGGCGGCGCATTTCAATTGGCATGCGCCTTTTGTGGGCATCGCGGCGCTGGTGGGCCTGCTGTCGCTGGCGGCCTGGCAAACCTTGCCCCGGCTGGACGCGCACTTGCACCACCCCGAGCGGGTGAGTGTTTGGCGCGGTATTGGCCAAGTGCTGGCAGAGCCCAACCACCTCAAGGCTTTTGCCGTGTCGGGCTTGATGATGTTTGCGGCCTTCACCGTTATCCCTTACATCACGATTTACCTGCAGTCCAACGCGGGCATGAAAACCCAAGAGGTGCCTTGGATTTATCTGTGCGGCGGCTTGGCAACGCTGCTCAGCGCACGCTATTTTGGCCGCCTGACGGACCGGGTGGGCAAGGTCCAGATGTTCCAGCGCCTGGCTTTGGCGGTGACAGTGCCCTTGATGGCCACCACCCTGTCGCAAGGCCTGCCCTTGTGGGGCTTGCTGGCCATCTCGACCTTGTTCTTCACGGTCATGAGCGGGCGCATGATTCCTGGGATGGCGATGATTTCCTCGGCCGCCCTGCCCCGTTTACGTGGCACTTTCATGACTCTCAACTCGGCCGTGCAGTCGGCCTCCATGGGCTTGGCGGCCTTGGTGGCGGGGCTCATCATCGGGCGCGATGCACAGGGGCAACTCACCGGGTATTGGGTGGCAGGTTTATTGGGGGTGGTGGCCAGTTTGCTCAGCGTTTGGCTGGCGGGGCATTTGCGCCTGCATGGGGCGCCGCAAAAGGCGGTGGGCTGAGTCGGCAGGGATGTTAGGGTGGGTTTTGGTGCGCTCAGGTGGCAAACCAGACCCCGACTTCAAGCCGAACAATAGCACCTAAACGGGGCTTTGTGGGCAAAAGCGGCGGACTTTACAGGTTTCATTGCGAGCGTATTGCTTTTCCATTTCGCGGGGCGCATAGTGGGGTTGAACCACCCCTCAAAGGTGGTTCAGAGTCCCGCACTTGCGGGGCTTTCTCTACCCTGAATCTATGGAGGCGACGATTATGAATTTAACCATCAGCGGGCACCATTTGGAAGTGACCCCGGCTTTGCGCCAGTACGTCACGGGGAAACTGGATCGAATCACCCGGCATTTTGATCAGGTGGTCGATGTGAAAGTGCTGCTGACCGTCGAAAAGCAGAAGGAAAAAGAAAAGCGCCAACGCGCCGAGTGCAACATCCACGTCAAAGGCAATGACCTGTTTGCCGAAAGCGCCCACGAAGACCTGTATGCCGCCGTGGACGATCTGGTTGACAAACTCGATCGTCAAGTGGTCAAACACAAAGACCGCATCACCGACCACCACCACAGTGCGCCCAAGCGCATGATGTGATCTCTCCACCCCTCTCCAATCGGGGCCGCCGCGAGCGGCCCTTTTTCTGCGAGTTGGGCCGCCCAGACCTGTCCTGTCGCGATGGGCTCAGGTCTGGGATAAGGCCTGTTGGCGGATCGGGTGCATAATCCGGCCTCGACCATGAACCGACTCTCATCCATATTGCCTGTTGCCCAAGTTCTTGTGGGGGTGGAAGCCACCAGCAAGAAACGTGCATTCGAAGAAGCCGGACTTCTCTTTGAGAATCTGCACGGCTTGTCGCGTGCCTTGGTCACCGACAGCCTGTTTGCCCGCGAGCGTTTGGGCTCCACGGGTTTGGGCCACGGTGTGGCCATCCCCCACGGTCGCATCAAAGGTCTTAAGGCCCCTATGGCCGCCGTCTTCCAACTGGCCCAGCCCATTGGTTTTGACGCACCAGACGAGCAACCGGTCAATCTGTTGATCTTTTTGCTGGTGCCCGAAGCGGCCACCCAAAAGCATCTGGAAATCCTGTCCGAGATCGCTGAGTTGCTCAGCGACACCGCATTGCGCGAAAGCATCAAAAGCAGCACGGTTCAATCGAACCTGCACCAGTTGATCGCTCAGTGGCAATCGGCCCAAACCGCCTGATTCTTTACTTGACAGCCCACAGGCGATGAAGCCCTCCGTCATCAGCGCCGACGTCCTCTTTGAGGACCACCGCCAACAACTCAAGTGGCAGTGGCAAGCTGGGCTGGGTGCTTCCGAGCGCCGCTTTGACGAGGTGGCCGTGCGCCAGGCCCGCTCCGGCGCAGACTTGGTGGGCTATCTCAATTACATCCATCCCTACCGCGTCCAGATCCTGGGTCCGCGTGAGGTCGCTTACCTGACCAATGGCACCCCTGACGACTGCTCGCGGCGCATTGCACGCATCGTGACACTGGAGCCACCGGTGTTGGTGTTGGCCGACGGCCAGACCGCACCAGAAGCTCTGCTGGCCATGTGCGAGCGGGCACAAATTCCGATGTTTGCGACCGAGCAGTCCTCGGCCTTTGTGATCGATGTGCTGCGTGCGTATTTGTCCAAACACTTTGCCGACCGCACCACCATGCATGGCGTGTTCATGGACATTTTGGGCATGGGCGTGCTCATCACGGGCGAGTCCGGTCTGGGCAAAAGCGAGTTGGGCCTGGAGTTGATCTCCCGGGGCAATGGCCTAGTGGCCGACGATGCGGTGGATCTTTACCGGATCAACCAGACCACCATCGAAGCGCGGTGCCCCGATTTGCTGCAAAACCTGCTGGAAGTTCGTGGCATCGGGCTTTTGGACATCCGCGCCATCTTTGGCGAAACGGCGGTACGCCGAAAAATGCGGCTCAAGCTCATCGTGCACCTGGTTCGGCGTGAAACCCTGGAGCGCGATTACGAGCGACTGCCCTCCGAGCCCTTGCGACAAGACGTGCTGGGCATTCCAGTGCAAAAGGTGGTGATTCAGGTCATGGCGGGTCGCAACATTGCGGTGTTGGTGGAGGCTGCTGTGCGCAACACCATCTTGCAGATGCGTGGCATTGACACTTATCAGGATTTCATCGAGCGCCAGCGCCGCGCCATGGGCTGAAAGCTGGCATCACGCCTGCTTTCAGCGGGGGTTGCGGTGAGGGCAGGGCTTTTGGGTGCAGTGCGCATACAGGCTCAGAGCATGGTCTGCGATCACAAAACCTTTGGCCTGCGCCACGGCTTGCTGGCGTGACTCAATTTCTGCGTCGTAAAACTCTTCCACCCGGCCACAGTCCAGACACACCATGTGGTCATGGTGCTGGCCTTCGTTGAGTTCATAGACCGCTTTGCCACTTTCGAAGTGGTTGCGGCTGAGAATGCCGGCTTGCTCGAACTGGGTCAGCACCCGGTAGACGGTGGCCAGACCAATGTCGGCATTGTCCTTGAGCAAATGACGAAACACGTCCTCGGCAGTCATGTGCCGCATCGAGCCGCTTTGGAAAACCTCCAAAATCTTCAGGCGCGGTAAGGTGGCTTTGAGGCCATTGTTTTTCAGTTCGTCGATCTGGGTCATGGGCGGTATGGGTGGGGGCGGGTGGCAGTCCTGCGCAAAGGCACCGCTACAATGACCCAATCATATCGGCACACCCTCAACCATGACAGCTTCCCTGACTTTTCGTCTCTCTGGCCAAGGCCTTGCTGCCTGCTTGCTGTTTGCGAGCCTGGCCGGATGTGGCAGTCTGTCCGGCTCTGTGAGTCGCGACACCTTCAAGCCCTATGTGCCCGAGGTGGTCCAGGGCAACTTTGTCTCCAACGAGCAGCGCCAGGCCTTGCGTCCAGGCATGCCGCGGGCTCAGGTGCGCGAAATTCTAGGCACCCCCTTGATTGCCAGTTTGTTCCACGCCAACCGCTGGGACTACGCCTTCAGCATCCAGCGCCAAGGCGTGCCAGCGCAAAACTTCAAGCTCACGGTTTACTTCAAGGGCGATGTGCTCGAGCAAATCGAGAGCGATGTGCTGCCCAGCGAGTCGGAGTTTGCCGGACGCTTGGTGCGGCCCCAGGCGGTGGGCAAGCTGCCCCCTCTGCAAGCCAGCGAAGAAGAATTGAAGAAATTCACCCCAGCTTTGACCCCCGCGGCACGCACCGATGTGCCCGCAGCGGCCCCCACGTCGGCCGCTTTGCCCAGCAGTTACCCGCCTTTGGAGCCGCCCGCCCGCTGAACGGCTGGCGCTGGGTGCCCAGAGGGGCTGACCACCAACAAGCCCTTTGGGACCGAGTCCACAATATTTTGCCTATTCAAGCCATGACCTCAACGAACCTCTTGCCCATCACCGTTGCCGGCGCATCCGGCCGCATGGGGCACATGCTGATCGAAGCCATTTTGGCCACCCAAGACTGCCGTCTGGCCGGTGCGCTGGACATCTCTGCCAGCCCGGCGCTTGGGCAAGATGCCGGGGCTTTACTGGGTCGGGTCACGGGCGTCTCGGTCACCGCCGATTTGAAAGCGGGCCTGCAAGGTGCGTCTTGCCTGATCGATTTCACCCGCCCTGAAGGCACGCTGGCCCACTTGAAGGTCTGCCGAGAACTCGGCGTCAAGGCGGTCATTGGCACCACAGGCTTCACCGACGAACAAAAGGCCGAGATCGCCGAGATCGCCCGAGACATCGCCATCGTCATGGCCCCGAACATGAGTGTGGGCGTCAACGTCACCCTCAAGCTGCTGCAAATGGCCGCGCAAGCCATGTCCACGGGTTACGACATCGAAATCATCGAAGCCCACCACCGCCACAAGGTGGATGCGCCTTCGGGAACCGCCCTCAAGATGGGTGAGGTGATTGCCGAGGCCATTGGCCGCGACTTGAAAGAATGCGCGGTGTACGAGCGTTATGGCCACACGGGCGAGCGTGACCCGTCCACCATCGGGTTTTCGACCATTCGTGGCGGCGACATCGTGGGTGACCACACGGTGTTGTTTGCCGGCATTGGCGAGCGCATCGAGGTCACGCACAAATCTTCCAGCCGTGCCACCTACGCGCAAGGCAGTTTGCGTGCCGTGCGGTATCTGGCCCAACAGCCGCGCGGGCTGTTTGACATGTTCGACGTGCTGAACCTGCGCTGACGCGCCACAAGCCCAAGCCACCCATGAGCCTGAACGACTTTTTGCTGCACAGCGACGTCGTCAGCCGCACGCTGGCGCTCATGCTGCTGGCCATGTCGGTGGGCAGTTGGGTGGTGATCGCTTTGAAATGGCGTTTGCTCTCTCGGGTCACACAAGACGTGCCCCGCAGCGTGGCCGCCTTCTGGCAGGCTGCGGGTTTTGAGGATGCCCGCCAACGCGTGGCGCAGTTTGACCGCGAAGCCTGTGTGCTGCCCTTGCTCGATGCCACTTTGTTGCCTTTGGGAGGCACTTTGGCCTCGGCCGGTCAGCGCCACCACCAACTCACCCGCGTGCTGCGCGAAGCCATGCAGTCGGTGTTGCGCCGCTTGCAGTGGGGGCAGGTGCTTCTGGCCACTGCCGGGTCTATCTCGCCCTTTATCGGTTTGCTGGGCACGGTTTGGGGCATTTTTAATGCCCTGAGCGGCATGGCCGATGGCGGCCCCATTCGCATTGAACAAATTGCCGGGCCTGTGGGCGAAGCCCTGGTCATGACCGCTGCCGGTCTGGCCGTGGCCATTCCAGCGGTGCTGGGCTACAACCTGCTGGGGCGGCGCATTGGCCAGATCGAGGCCGAACTCGAAGGCTTTGCGCACGATGTGCGAGCCTTGCTCACCGACCCCCGAGACTGAGCAGCCATGGCTTTTGGACGCCTCTCCAGCCGCCCAAGCGATGCGCCCATGAGCGAGATCAACGTCACACCCCTGGTGGACGTGATGCTGGTGTTGCTCGTCATCTTCATCTTGACCGCGCCTTTGATGACCAGTGCTATTCGCCTGGATTTGCCCCAAAGCGAGGGCGGGGAGCCAGGGGTCGCGCCCCAGGCCGTGGTCTTGGTGGTCAATGCACAAGGTCAATGGTTCATGAACGAACAGCCCATCACCGAAAACGATTTGCGCGAGCAACTGGCCCAAGCCGCCCGCCGTAACCCGCTGACCGAGCTGGAACTGCGTGCCGATGCGTCCGTGCCCTACGGCCGGGTGGTCGAGGCCATGGGCCTGGCCCAAAAAGCCGGTTTGAGCCGGATTGGCTTTGTGGCCGAGGTGGTTTCCCCCTGAAGCCGCCCGCGTCCGAGCGCCTGTGGCCTTGCAGCGACCGCGCCAAGCCTGGGGCCTCCCAGCCCCTACAATTTAGCCCTATGCAAGACAAGTACAACCACCTCGAAGTCGAACCCGCAGCGCAGTCCCGCTGGACGGCCCGCGATGCCTACCGCGTCACCGAAGACGCCAGCAAAAAGAAGTTTTACGCCTGCTCCATGCTGCCTTACCCCAGCGGCAAGCTGCACATGGGCCATGTGCGCAACTACACCATCAACGACATGCTCACGCGCAGCCTGCGCATGAAGGGCCACAACGTCTTGATGCCCATGGGCTGGGACGCGTTTGGTCTGCCCGCCGAAAATGCCGCCTTGAAGAATGGCGTGCCTCCGGCCAAGTGGACGTACGAAAACATCGCGTACATGAAAAAGCAGATGCAGGCCATGGGCCTGGCCATCGACTGGTCACGGGAAGTCGCCACCTGCGACCCGACCTATTACAAGTGGAACCAGTGGCTGTTTTTGAAGATGCTGGAAAAAGGCATCGCCTACCGCAAGACCCAGGTCGTCAACTGGGACCCGGTGGACCAGACCGTGTTGGCCAACGAGCAGGTCATCGATGGCAAAGGCTGGCGCACGGGTGCCCCGGTTGAAAAGCGCGAAATTCCCGGTTATTACCTGAACATCACCGCTTACGCGCAAGAGCTGCTGGACCACGTGCAAATCGGCAACGACAAGGCCACGCTCAACGGCTGGCCCGACAAAGTGCGCCTGATGCAGGAAAACTGGATCGGTAAATCTGAGGGCGTGCGTTTCGCTTTTCCACACACCATCACAGGTGCCGATGGCGCTTTGATCGGTGACGGCAAGATGTACGTGTTCACCACCCGCGCCGACACCATCATGGGTGTGACGTTTTGCGCGGTGGCGGCCGAGCACCCGCTGGCGCTGCATGCCGCGGCCAGCAACCCTGCGCTGGCGGCCTTCTTGGAAGAATGCAAAACCGGTGGCACCACTGAAGCCGAGTTGGCCACCCAAGAGAAAAAGGGCATGGCCACGGGCCTGTTTGTGACGCATCCGATCACAGGTGCGCAGGTCGAGGTCTGGGTTGGCAACTACGTGCTGATGTCTTACGGCGACGGCGCCGTGATGGGCGTGCCTGCACACGACGAGCGCGACTTTGCGTTTGCTTTGAAATACGACTTGCCGATTCGGCAGGTGGTGTCGCTGGCTCCGGTCGATGGGGGCTTTGCCCCCGGTTCGTCAGTCGCAGGCTCCGATTCCTCACCGGCGGCAAAGCCCCCAACGGCCTCGGTGGACGCGGGCGGTAAAAGTTTCGACGCCTCGGTCTGGGCCGAGTGGTACGCCACCAAAGACGGCGTGTGTGTCAACTCCGGCGAACTCGACGGTTTGACGCAAAAAGCCGCCGTTTACAAAGTGGCAGAGCTGCTCGCCGCCAAAGGCCTGGGCGAGAAAAAAACCACTTGGCGTCTGCGCGACTGGGGCGTGAGCCGCCAGCGCTACTGGGGCACCCCCATACCGATCATCCATTGCGAGGAACACGGCGCGGTGCCGGTGCCCGAAAAAGACCTGCCCGTGGTGTTGCCGCAAGACTGCATCCCCGACGGCTCGGGCAACCCGCTGCACAAGCACGAAGGCTTCCATGCGGGCGTGACTTGCCCCGTGTGCGGCAAGCCCGCCCGCCGCGAGACCGACACCATGGACACCTTCGTGGATTCGTCCTGGTACTTCATGCGCTATTGCGACCCGACCAACACCGAGAAGATGGTGGCGGACGGCGCTGATTACTGGATGCCGATGGACCAGTACATCGGCGGCATCGAGCACGCGATCCTGCACCTGCTCTACGCCCGCTTCTGGACCAAGGTCATGCGCGACCTGGGCTTGGTCAAGGTGGACGAGCCCTTCAGCAAGCTGCTCACGCAGGGCATGGTGCTCAACCACATCTACTCACGCCGCACCGTCAAGGGCGGCAAGGACTATTTCTGGCCGCACGACGTGGAGCATGTGCTCGACGAGACCGGCAAGGTCATCGGTGCCAAGCTCAAGAACGAAGCCGACAGTGGCGACGGCCGCTTGCCCGTGGGCACTGCCATCGACTACGAAGGCGTGGGCACCATGTCCAAGTCCAAGAACAACGGTGTGGACCCGCAGGACCTGATCGAGCGCTACGGTGCCGACACAGCCCGTCTGTACACCATGTTCACCGCGCCGCCTGAAGTGACGTTGGAGTGGAACGACTCCGCCGTGGAAGGCAGCTACCGCTTTTTGCGCCGCGTGTGGAACTTCGCGTTCAAGCACCACGAACTGCTGCGCTCGGCGACCAGCCAAGACCTGAGCCAAGCCGCCTTGGGCGATGCGGCCAAAGCGCTGCGCCGCGAGATGCACCTGGTGCTCAAGCAAGTGGGTTATGACTACGAGCGCATGCAATACAACACGGTGGTGTCCGGTTGCATGAAGCTGCTGAACGCACTGGAAGACTTCAAGCCCGATGGCAGCGCAGGAGATACCGCAGCTCTCTGCGAAGGCGTGTCGATTTTGTCGCGCATGCTCTACCCCGCATGCCCGCACATCACCGACGAAATCTGGCAGCAACTGGGCTACGCCAAGGCTGTGGGTGAGTTGCTTGATGCGCCTTGGCCTGTGGTGGACGAGTCGGCCTTGGAGCGCGACCAGATTGAGCTGATGCTGCAGATCAACGGCAAGTTGCGCGGCTCGATTTGGGTGGCTGCGGCCGCAGACAAAGCGCAGATCGAGACGAGCGCCTTGGCCCACGAAGCGGTGGTCAAGCAGGCCGCAGGCGCGGCGCCCAAGAAAGTCATCGTGGTGCCGGGTCGTTTGGTCAACGTGGTGCTGTGAGCCACGGCCGCATGACCAGACACCCCGAATGATCGCCCTGTGATGAACACCTCACGCCGCCGCTGTTGGCAGTTGCTCAGTACCGGGCCTTTGATCGCTGGCCTGTCGGCGTGCGGCTTTCAGCTGCGAAACGCGGGTGATTACCCCTTCAAGACGCTGTTCGCCAATTTCGCCACCACCTCGCCTTTGGGGGTGGAGTTGCGGCGCAACTTGCTGGGCACGGGCCGCATCACGCTGCTGACCGAGCCCGCACAAATGGCCACCGCCGATGCGGTGCTGGACATCCTGAGCGAAGAGCGTCAGCAGGCGGTGGTGGGTGTGAATGCCTCGGGCCAGGTGCGCGAGCTGCAACTGCGTTTGCGCGTGCGGTTCCGTTTGCGCACGCCCCAAGGCCAGGTGCTGATCGAGCCGGTGGAGCTGAGCCAGCAACGCGATCTGAGTTTCACCGAAACCGCGGCGCTGTCCAAGGAAATCGAGCAAGCCACCATGTACCGCGACATGCAGACCGACATCGTGCAGCAGATCATGCGGCGGCTGTCAGCGGTCAAGCCACGCGCCGCAGCGGCGGCCCAACCCTGACCCGCGCCATGCAACTGGCCCTGCCCCAGCTCGGAGCGCACCTGCAAAAAGGCCTGCGCAGCCTGTACATCCTGCACGGCGACGAACCCTTGATGCAACAAGAGGCCGCCGACGCCATCCGCGCCAGTGCCCGTGCTCAGGGTTACACCGAACGCAGTGTGCACACCGTCTCCGGGGCCCATTTCGACTGGAGTGAGGTGCTGGCTGCCGGCGGCTCCCTCAGCCTTTTTGCCGACAAGCAAATCGTCGAAGTGCGCATTCCTTCGGGCAAGCCCGGCAAGGAAGGCAGCGCCGCCATCCAGCAATTGGTGGCCTCTGCTCAAGGCAACGACAGCACCTTGACCTTGGTCTTGCTGCCGCGCCTGGATGCGGCCACCCGCAAAGGGGCCTGGTTTGGTGCGCTCGAAAACGGTGGCGTGTCCATCCAGATCGATCCGGTTGATCGAAACGCCTTGCCCCAGTGGATTGCCCAGCGACTGCAAACGCAAGGCCAAAGCGTGGCCGCAGGCGAAGAGGGGCAGCGCACCCTGCAGTTTTTTGCCGACCGTGTGGAAGGCAATTTGCTGGCTGCACACCAGGAAATCCAGAAGCTGGGCTTGCTCTACCCCGCAGGCGAACTCAGCCAAGCGCAGGTCGAGGCGGCCGTGGTGAACGTGGCCCGTTATGACGTGTTCAAGCTCTCCGAGTCGGTCTTGTCGGGCCAGGTGGCCCGGGTCCAGCGCATGCTCGACGGCCTGCAGGCCGAGGGCGAAGCGGCTGTGCTGGTGCACTACACCCTCGCAGAAGACATCCGCGCCATGAAGCGCGTGAAAGACGCCATGACCGCTGGCAAGCCCCTGCCCATGGCGCTGCGCGAGCAGCGCGTTTGGGGTCCGCGCGAGCGCTTGTTTGAGCGTGTGCTGCCCCGCATGAGCGAAGCTCGCCTGAACGGCCTGCTGCAAGCGGCTCACCAAGTGGACGGCATTGTCAAAGGCCTCAAAGTGCCCGACTGGCCCACCGACCCTTGGCAGGCCCTGCAGCGCCTGGCTGTGCGTTTCTCGCGTTTTTGCAACGTGCGTTGACTGTGGCGGGATGGACTGGTTCATCTGCGAAAATGTGCCCATGACTGAATTCCAAACCGCTGAACACATGCAGGCCCTGGGCCAGCAAGCCAAAAAAGCGTCGGCGCTGATGGCCAAAGCCTCCGCGGCCACCAAGAACGCGGCTTTGCGCCACTTGGCCGCCTTGTTGCGCGAGAACACCGAGGCCTTGCAGCTGGACAACGCCAAAGACCTGGAACGCGCCCGCGCCGCTGGCTTGGCCGAGCCCATGGTGGACCGCCTGAAACTCACCCCCAAGGTCTTGGAGACCTGTGCCCTGGGCTGCGAGCAATTGGCGGCCATGCCCGACGTGATTGGCGAAATCATCGGCATGAAGCAGGTGCCCAGCGGCATCCGTGTGGGCCAGATGCGGGTGCCGATTGGGGTGTTTGGCATGATTTTCGAGAGCCGCCCCAACGTGACCATTGAAGCGGCCAGCCTGTCGATCAAGAGCGGCAACGCCTGCATCTTGCGCGGTGGCTCTGAAGCCATCGAGTCGAACAAGGCCTTGGCCCGTCTGGTGCAGCAGGCCCTGACCAACAGCGGCCTGCCCGTCGATGCGGTGCAACTGGTGCAAACCACCGACCGCGCTGCGGTGGGCCAGCTCATCACCATGCCGCAGTTTGTGGACGTGGTCATTCCGCGTGGCGGCAAGGGCCTCATCGAGCGCATCAGCGCCGAAGCCAAAGTGCCGGTCATCAAGCACCTGGACGGTAACTGCCACACCTATG
>JAKFXJ010000170.1 GCA_021731425.1 Limnohabitans sp.
GTGTAGACCGCCACACCGGTTCCAGCCACAGCGGGTTTATCGCTGCGGCTGCCCAGGCTGTCTTGCGGTTTCTCCCCGCAAGCGACCAAGAACAAAGCCGCGCAGAGGATGGCTGCAGTTTTCATGCTCATGCTCCTTTGGCTTGGTTGCCATAGGCCGTGCCCCAGCCCCAAACTTCGGCGCCTTTGCCGCGCTGGACCACACGGCCACGCAGGATGTCGGCCACCACATCGCCGTCACCGGCCAGCAGCGCCTTGGTCGAGCACATCTCGGCACAAGCGGGCAGCTTTCCCTCAGCCAAACGGTTACGACCGTACTTCTCGAATTCGGCCTGGCTGCCGTGCTCTTCCGGGCCACCTGCGCAGAAGGTGCATTTGTCCATCTTGCCGCGCAGACCAAAGGTGCCGGTGGACGGGAACTGAGGGGCACCAAACGGGCAGGCATAAGAGCAGTAGCCGCAGCCAATGCAGATGTCCTTGTCGTGCAGGACCACGCCTTCTTCGGTTTTATAGAAGCAATTGACCGGGCAGACCGCCATGCAAGGCGCATCCGAGCAGTGCATGCAAGCCACCGAGATCGACTTTTCACCAGGAACGCCGTCGTTCAAAGTGACCACGCGGCGACGGTTCACACCCCACGGGACTTCGTGTTCGTTTTTGCAAGCGGTGACGCAGCCGTTGCATTCGATGCAACGCTCTGCGTCGCAAATAAATTTCATTCGTGCCATCGTGTTCTCCTGGAGCGCTTAGGCTTTTTCGATGTTGCAGATGGTGGTCTTGGTCTCTTGCATCATGGTGACGCTGTCATAACCATAGGTGGTGGCCGTGTTGACCGCCTCACCGCGCACGATGGGCGCCGCACCTTTCGGGTAGTGCGCCAGCATATCGGCACCTTGCCAACGGCCAGAGAAGTGGAAGGGCAAGAACACGGTGTCGGGCGCGACGCGTTCGGTCACCATGGCCTGCACATTGATGCGGGCACCTGTAGGCGATGTCACCCAGGCACGTTCGCCGTTGCGAATGCCACGGTCGGCCGCCGCTTTGGGGTTGATCTCCACGAACATCTCTTGCTGCAATTCGGCCAGCCAAGGGTTGGCGCGGGTTTCCTCGCCGCCACCTTCGTACTCCACCAAACGCCCCGAAGTCATGATCAGTGGGAACTTCTCGTGCACTTTGTCAGCGATGTTCTTGTCCTGCACGGTTTTGTACAGGGTGGGCAGACGCCAGAATGCTTTGCGGTCGTCGTGCGTCGGGTACTTGGCCATCATGTCCGGACGGGTGCCATACAGCGGTTCGCGGTGCTGCGGGATGGGGTCTGGGAAGTTCCAGACCACAGCACGCGCCTTGGCATTGCCAAAAGGATGGCAACCGTGGCCTTTCATGAACACGCGGATCATGCCGCCCGATGAATCGGTCTTCCAGTTCTTACCTTCGGCTTTGGCTTTTTCAGCCTCAGTCAACTCGTCCCACCAGCCCAGTTTCTTGAGCAGGATGTGGTCGAGTTCGGGGTAACCGGTGGTGATGTCGGCACCCAGCGAGTGCGAACCGTCTTCGGCCAGCAGGCTCTTGCCTTCACGCTCCACACCAAAGTTGGCGCGGAAGTTACCGCCTCCGTCCATGACGTGCTTGGAGGTGTCGTACAGGTTGGGCGAGCCAGGGTGCTTCATCTCGGCCGTGCCGTAGCAAGGCCAAGGCAAACCAAAATAATCACCCGTGAAGTCGTACCCGGTTTCCTTGTCTTTGCCACCTTTGGCCTTCAGGGTTTTCACGTCGAACACATTCATGTTCTTCATGTGGGCCTTCAAGCGCTCAGGGCTTTGGCCGGTGTAGCCGATGGTCCAGACACACTTGTTGATTTCGCGCAGGATGTCTTCGGGCATGGGCTCGTCCATGCCGCCGACTTTTTGCATCTTGTAATTTTTGGACAGCTCTTTGGCAAAGCCCAGCTTCTCTGCCAGCTGGTGCATGATCATGTGGTCAGAGCGGCTCTCCCACAAGGGCTCTATCACCTTCTCGCGCCACTGGATGGAACGGTTGGACGCGGTGCATGAACCGCTGGTCTCGAACTGCGTCGCAGCAGGCAAGAGGTACACAGCGCGGTTGGGGTTCAGGTCTTCGGCCTTGCCTGGCATGGCGGCCATGGCGGCAGTGGCCGATGGGTACGGGTCCACCACCACCAACAAGTCGAGCTTGTCCATGGCGCGTTTCATGTCCAGACCACGGGTCTGCGAGTTGGGGGCATGGCCCCAATAGAACACGCCGCGCAGGTTGCTGTCTTGGTCGATCAACTCGTTGTTCTCGAGGACACCATCAATCCAGCGGGACACGGTGATGCCGTTTTTGCCCATCATGGCGGGGCTGGCAAACTGCTTTTTGATCCACTCGAAGTCCACGCCCCAAGTGTTGGCAAAGTGCTTCCAGGAACCTTCAGCCAAGCCGTAGTAGCCAGGCAGCGAATCGGGGTTCGGGCCGACGTCGGTCGCGCCTTGCACGTTGTCGTGGCCACGGAAAATGTTGGTACCGCCACCGGTCTTGCCCACGTTGCCCAAAGCCAGTTGCAAGATGCAAGACGCACGCACCATGGCATTGCCAATCGTGTGCTGGGTCTGGCCCATACACCAGACGATGGTGCCTGGGTTGTTGTCGTGCAGCATCTTGGCGATCTTGAACATCTGCTCTTCTTTGACGCCGCAGGCCTCTTCCACCTTGTCGGGTGTCCACTTGGCCATCACGTCGGCCTTGACGGCTTCCATGCCGTACACACGGTCGTTGATGTACTTTTTGTCTTCCCAACCGTTTTTGAAGATGTGATAAACCAGACCGAACAGGAATGGAATGTCGGTGCCCGAGCGGATGCGCACATACTCGTCGGCCTTGGCGGCGGTGCGTGTGAAGCGTGGGTCGACCACAATCATCTTGCAGCCGTTTTCCTTGGCGTGCAGCATGTGCAGCATGGACACCGGATGCGCTTCTGCGGCGTTGGAGCCAATGTACAAGGCGACTTTGCTGTTTTGCATGTCGTTGTACGAGTTGGTCATGGCGCCATAACCCCAGGTGTTGGCCACACCGGCCACGGTGGTGGAGTGGCAAATGCGGGCTTGGTGGTCGCAGTTGTTGGTGCCCCAGAAGCTCACGAACTTGCGCAGCAAATAGGCCTGTTCGTTGTTGTGCTTGGACGAGCCCACGTAATAGATGCTGTCGGGTCCGCTGGCTTTTTTCAACTCCAGCATCTTGGCGCTGATTTCGTTGAGGGCCACGTCCCAACTGATGCGTTCGTATTTGCCGTTGACCAGCTTCATGGGGTAGCGCAGGCGGTATTCGCCGTGGCCGTGCTCACGGATGGCCGCGCCCTTGGCGCAATGTGCGCCCAGGTTGATGGGCGAATCGAACACGGGCTCCTGGCGCACCCAGACACCGTTTTCGACCACGGCATCGATGGCGCAACCCACCGAGCAGTGGGTACAGATGGTGCGCTTGACTTCGACCTTGCCAGCGCCCGTGAAGGACTTGGCGGTGGCGGCCTGTGCTTTTTGCACCAGGCTCAGTTGCGAGGCGGCCAGGCCAACACCCACGCCCAAGCCAGAGCGGCGCAGAAAGCTGCGGCGGTCCAGGGTAGGCAGCGCTTGGGACAAGCCACGGCGCAGGCTGTGAATGAAAGGAGAGGCGGCGGCACCGGTCGTGCCGGTTTGCTTTTTGGTCAGCAACATGGAGGGCTCCAGTTGGGAATGAACGGGGAGGACAGAGAAAAACAGCTCAGACGCGGGTGGTCTTGTAATACTGCTGTACGTGTTCGCTCAGGGTGTAGCCACCGCCACGTGTGGGCTTGGGCAAGGCTGTGGGCACGGGCGCAGCTTGCTTGACGACGCCGGGCAAAACGGCTGTGGCGGCTGCAACAGCGCCCACCGTGGCTGCACCCGAGAACAGGGTGCGGCGTGAAAGAGTTGAGTTTTTGGAAGACATCGAGCACTCCGGAAAATGAAAAGTCAGGGCAAGCTCAAAAAGCGATCACATGCAAATGTTTGCATAGGTGTGATGGTACTTCCCAATGACCAACCCATCAGGGTAAAAACCCTAGGTTGGATGGGCTGCATGTCAAGTTAGTGACGCGCACTTCAAACAAAGCCCTTCCGAATGCGGGCTGGCGCACACAGGACCCGCGGGCCCTGTGTTGTGGTCACTCGGTTTTGTCGTTTTTGCCGGAAGAAAAATAATCAAACACAGCCAAACCCAAGCCCCCCAACAAGATGAGGGTAATGTCCAGCTGGGGCAACTTGAATATGTAGGGCAGCAGGAAAGCCGCCATCAAGGTCAGGCCTACGAGGCCGGTGAAACGTTCAAGCGATTTCATGTCTGATTCCTTTTGACAAATTCAGCCACCAGCCACCGCGCAGAGCGCATCAAGCGGGCATCGTTTTGGTGAGCACCCACGGCTTGTACACCCAAGGGCAAACCATTGGACAAGTTCATCAGCGGCAGGTTGAGGCTGGGCAGCCCCGCAAAACTCCAAACGGTTTGCATGATCGGGTTGCCCGTCGATTCCAACCCCACAGGGGCGGTGCCCAAGGCGGCTGGACACAAAATGACGTCATAACTGGCGAAGTACTCTTCAAAAGCGTTCATGACGTGGAACTGGCGGTCTTTGGCCACCAGGTAATCCGTGACCGGGAGGGTCATGGCTTTTTCGATGCGAGCTTGAAGAGGCTCGCTCAACTGCGCACGGCTGTGGAGCCATTCCTTTTGCAGGCAAAACGCCAACTCTGACTCGTTGATGGTGGCCAGCCAGGGGGCCACATTGCGCACGATGTCGGGCAAAGCCGCATGCGTGACGCAGTCACCCAGATGGTCCACAAAAGCCTCGTAGGCTTCGCGTGCTTCGGGGTCCACCTGGTCCCACCAAGGGGTTTTGACAAAGCAAAACTTGGGCGGCAGTGGCGGCTCGGAAACCGCCACATCGTACAAACGGCGTGGAGCCTGCCGTGCGGTAGCGGCGTCATGGCCGTCGTCGCCCGTCAAGATTTCGGCCACCCAGGCGATGTCTACCAAGTTGCGGGCAAATACGCCCACTTCGTCCAGCGAGGGCGACTGGTCAAGCACCCCAGTGCGAGGCACGAGCCCGCGTGAGGGCTTGAAGGCATAGACACCGCAATACGAGGCCGGGCGGATCACAGAGCCATTGGTTTGTGTGCCCAGCGCTACGGGCACCATGCCTGCTGCCACCGCTGCGGCCGAACCGCTGGAGGAGCCGCCTGGCGTGTGGGCCGTGTTGTGGGGGTTACAGGTCGGGCCCGCTTGGGTGGTCGCAAATTCGGTGCTGACGGTTTTACCGAAAATCACGGCCCCCGCTGCACGCAAGCGCGACACCACAGTGGCATCACCCACCGAGTAGCGCCCCTGGTGAATGGGGCTGCCGTATTCGGTGGGGAAGTCCATGGTGTCGATGATGTCCTTGACCGCCACCGGCACGCCATACAAATGGCCCGGCAAATGGCCAGCCGTGCGGTCGCGTTGCAGGTTGTCGGCCTGCAGCGCCACCACCCGGTCATCGCGGTGCGCGAAGGCATGGATGTTGGCATCGGCCGCGTCCACAAACTGGCCCAGTTTGACGGTGAATTCCTCCACCGTCTCCTGGCCACTGAGCAGATGCTCGCGGATTTGCAGGGCCGTGAGCTCCGAAACGTTGAGGGGACTGGCGCTCATCACTGCTGCTTGAAGAAATCAGGGTTGACCACCGACTCGTCGTTGGTGTCACGCTCCATCTCAACCGCTTGGTTGAAGAACTGGTCTGGCAAATAGCTCACCATGGCTGGGAAGACGTAGGTCATGGCCAGTGTGAACAAAATGATGTACACAAAAGGCATGCACCCACTGAAGATGGTGTTCAATTGCAGACTCTTGGGTGCAACCCCTTTCAGGTAATAGGCCGACATCGCCATCGGCGGAGTCAAGAAAGCGGTCTGCAAGTTCACAGCGATCAAGATGCCGAACAAGATCGGATCGATGCCGTACAAGGGCAGCAAAGGCAGGAAGATGGGCACAAAAATGATGATGATCTCGCTCCACTCCAAAGGCCAGCCCAAGATGAAAATCAAGAACTGGGACAGCAGCAAGAACTGCAAAGGCGACAAGTCCAATGCCAGCATGAAATCCTTGACCAAATGCTCACCACCCAAGTAGCCAAAAACCGATGCGAAAGTGGCTGAGCCGACAAAAAGGAAACACACCATGGCCGAGGTGCGGGCCGTGAGGTAAACCGACTCGCGCAACCGCTGCCAAGTGAAGGCGCGGTAAACAATGGCCAGGATGATGCCGCCCAAAACGCCCATGGCAGCCGCTTCGCTGGGTGTCGCCAACCCAAACAAAATTGAGCCCAACACCGACATGATCAAGACAGCCAAAGGCAAAAAGGCCTTCAACACCATGACAACGCTTTCCCATACTGTGTACTGATCCACATCTTTGGGCTTGGGACACAAAGAGGGGTTGAGCGTGGCACGCACAATGATGTAGAGCAGGTACAAAAACGCCAATGTGAAGCCAGGGATGATGGCCGCTGCATACATCTTGACCACTGAAACGCTGGCTGTGGCTGCGTAAACAATGAGCAAGATGGAAGGCGGAATCAAAATACCCAAAGTGCCACCTGCCGTGATAACACCACTGGCCAGTTTTTCGTCATAACCAGCTTTGAGCATCGCTGGCAAGGCGATCAAGCCCATCAGGGCCACCACCGCGCCCACAATGCCAGTGGCTGTCGCAAAAAGTGTACAAGTGACCAATGCAGCCACGGCCATCGAGCCAGGCAGTGCACGCAAGCCAACCTGCAAACTCAAAAACAATTTATCCAGAATGTTGGCACGCTCGATGATGTAACCCATGAACAAAAACAAGGGTATCGATATGAGCACATCGTTGTTCATCACGCTGAAGGTGTTCTGCGTGAACAGGTACAGGATGCGGTTGTCCCAGATCAACTGGTCGGGCGTGAAGTAAGCATAAAAGCCGAAGCCCATGCCCATGGCCATCATCGTGAAGGCGATCGGAAAGCCGAGAAAAATAAAGACAATGAAGAGTCCCAGCATTAGGAGGGCGACAAACGGATCACTCATGATGGGTCTTTCTCTGCGTGCTGTTGAATCAACACTTGTTCAAGTTCTTCGACATCGCTGCCACGCGACAACCACTCGCCAGTGCGGATGCACACCAGGCAACGCATGACCTCTGCAGTACCTGCAATCAGCAATGTCACACCGGCCACAAAAATGATCGACTTCAGGGGCCAGACCGGCACACCTGCAGGGCTGTTCACGCTGGACTCCAAGATACGGATACTTTCATAAGCGTATTGACCGCCGGTGAACACCATGGCAAAAATACCTGGAAAGAAAAACACGAAATACAAAGCCAAATCCACTTTGGCTTGCGTGCGGTTGGACCAGTTGCGATAAAAGAAGTCACCACGCACATGCGAGTTGCGCGAGAGTGCATAAGCACCTGACATCATGAACATGGCCCCGTAGAGCATGTAACTCATGTCAAACGCCCAAACAGTAGGGCTGTTGAGTACATACCGCATAAACACCTCAAAACAGGTGGATGCGGTCAAGATCAATACACACCAAGAAAAAGCGTGACCAATCGACTTGTTGAGGATGTCAATCCTTCGAATCCAAACTTCCATGCGACTTACCTCTAGACAGACAAAAACAAAGACTGCCGGAAAGGATTCCGACAGCCTTCGGTAGGACCCAATGATTAAACTGGCAGCTTGGTTTTCTGCACGTGTTCGTAGGCCATGCGGTAGTTGGCTTCGTTGGTGAAATGGTAGAAGCCCACACGGCGTGACCAAGCCTTGAAGGAGTCGTTCACTTCCTTGAACATGTCAACTTCTTTTTCGAGCTTGGCAGTGACCTTGTCCCATGCAGCCAGCTGGCCTTTGTACACGTCGGCTGAAGTGCGAGACACCTGAACCTTGTGCTTGACGATCAACTCCTGCAAGTCTTTGGAGTAGTTATCGTGCGCCAAAGCGGTCGATGCGGTCGATGCGGCTTCGGCAGCGTACTTCAAGATGGCCTTCAAGTCAGCAGGCAAGGCGTTGTACTTGTCTTTGTTGAAGATGATTTCGAAGAATTCCTGGGCCTGGTGGAAAGAGCCCATGGAATAGAACTTGGCCACGTCTTGTGCGCCAAAACGCATATCGGCGGTGGGGTTGTTGAATTCGAAGGCGTCGATCACACCGCGCTGCATGGCAGGCACGATTTCACCGCCAGGCAACTGAGCCACAGCCATGCCCATCTCTTGCAGCATGTCGGCAGCCAAGCCGATGGTGCGGTACTTGAAGCCCTTCAAGTCGGCGGCCTTCTTGGGAGGGGCCTTTTTGAACCAACCCAGAGGCTGCGAAGGCATGGGGAAGGAAAAGAAGCCCACAACGTTCAGATTCATCTTGGCAACCAGCTTGTCCCACAGCTGCTGACCACCACCGGCCTGAATCCAGCTCAAGCCGATTTCAGGCGTAGCGCCGCTGACGGGGCCAGTGCCGAACAACGAAGCCGATTTGTTCTTGCCATACCAGTAGCCCGACACGTGGTGACCGCCATCGAGCACGCCTTTGCTAACGGCGTCGATGATTTCGAAAGGCTTAACCACAGCGCCTGCAGGCAGGTATTCGATTTTCAGGCGACCACCGGACATTTCATTGACGCGAGTGACATACTGCTGGGCCATCTCGCTGAAAATTTCGTTGGTACCCCAGGAGCCTTGCATCTTGAAGACGATGGGGGCCTGGGCCACGGCGATCATGGGCACGCCAGCCAGAGGTGCAGCAACAGCTGCAGTGGCGGCTTTGCCGAAGAAACGGCGGCGGCTGGCTTCAGGGGCATCGGCTTTTGTCGATGGAAGGTCTTGCTGGACTTGTGTCATTGGGTGTCTCCTGTTTGAACGTGCAAGCGTAAAAAATTACCGCTCAGTTTTCTATTATCGGCCTCACCCACACTTTGATCCTAAGTGAATACCCGAATTGGACCCATCATTTATTTCATCGGCTAGCGCAAAATAATTCAATTCACCAAATCAAAGCCCTGGGCTTCAACGCCCATGAAGGCCGCAGTGAAATCGGCCAGTCGGGCATAAAAGACAGCTTGCGGATGGTTCTGGATGGCCTGGCACATGAGGGGCACCCATGGCTGCAGATGTTGGCTGAAAAATGCCATTTGCTGGGTCAGATTGGACACGGTCACGTCGTCGCCCGCAATCAGGTAACGCATGACCTCGAAAACATAAGCCGCATGGTCTTCGGTCTCGGACATGTCTTGGCTGCGGGCCAAGCCCAAGGCGGCCAAGTCGTCGCGCAGGCGAACCAGGGGTTTTTCATTGAGGAAACCGCTCAGGTAATGCGAGCCAAAAACGTAAACCTCGGGCTTGCCCACCCCACCAAAGAGACGGGTGAATTCGTCGGCAATCTGCCGCTGCTTCAGGCTGCGGGCACAGGCCACCAGTTCGCGCCACGGCTCCTCCAAAAAAGCCCCGGCATCGGGCGCTTCGGTCACAGCCACTTGCAATTGAGCCAGCAACTCCTGACTGGGTGCTGCATAAAAAAGCTGCGACAGCAGGCCATAAATTTCAGCGCGGGCGGTTTCTTCGTCCAGCGCGTGGCTGCTGGTGGACAGGTTCAGGTCTGGGCTCATGGCAAAAATTTATCGGGTTTTGGGGGGCAGCTGGCCGTCGGTAATGCGCACCTGGTTTTCATCGGTGAACATGTCGATGACACGGCAGTCACCGCACATTTTCAGGCGTTCCAGGGCCGGGCCTTGGAACATGCTGTGCCCGGTCAGGCGCCCCAACATGGTCTCGATGGCTTTGAGCGTGCCAAAGGGTTTGGCGCAGCGGATGCAGGCATAAGGCGGGCTGCTGTGCACCACCCGTGGTTGAGTGCGTGCAGCCAACAGCGACAAGCGCGGCTGAAGCGTGATGGCATTTTCGGGGCAGGTCTTGGCACACAGGCCGCACTGCACACAGTTTTTCTCGACAAACTTCAGCTCGGGCTGCAAGGGGTTGTCTTGCAGCGCCGACGAGGGGCAAGCGCCCACGCAGCTCATGCACAACGTGCACTTGCTGCCGTCCACAGTAATGCTGCCCAGGGGCGAACCTGCCGCGGGCAACTCAAGCGCTTGGGGGCGAGTGGCCACGTCCAAGGCCATCACGGGGGACTGGACCATCAGATGGTCAATGACCAGCTCCAGGTTGCTGCGTTTTTCGGCTTGTACCGCGTGACGGGCAACCGTGGCCAGGCCGGTGGGCAAGCTAGCGGCCTTGAGGCTGCGGGCGCACAGGCGCTGCAAATCGCCGTCCAAAGCCGAGGCGGTTTTGGCTTCGATCAGCTGGAAATGCACCCCGGTGTAACCCAGGCCATTCAGCAGGCTTTGGGCCACGGCCATTTGTTCCATGAGCGCGGCACGGTATTGCGGCGCTTCTTCGGCAGTGAGCAGCACCATGACCTGGCGTGCGCCATAGGCCACAGCCGAGAGCCACAGCTCCATGCCCACACTGGCGGTGTGCCACAGCGCCACGGGCATCACGCGGGCGGGCATGCCTTGCATGACACCCAGCTGCGCACCCCGGCCCAACTCGTCGATCAGGGCCTGGCCTTTTTCTTGGCTGTGCAGCAGCAGCGCGGCGTCGCGCCCACCAGCGGCCTGGTAGGCCGAGAGCAGTGCGCGGATCTTGGCGCCCTGCTCTGCGGGGCGCGGGTAAGCGTAGGTGAGTGCGCCCGTGGGGCAAGCGGTGGTGCATGCGCCGCAGCCCACACACAGGTTGGGGTTGACCACGATTTGTTGGCGGCTCTTGTCGGAGCGCACAGCTTCGGCCGAGCAGATGTCGATGCAGGCGCTGCAGCCCACTTGTTCGTTGCGGCTGTGGGCGCAGAGCTTTTGTTTGTAGGCAAAAAAGCGGGGCTTTTCAAATTCACCCACCAACTCCCGCACCTTGAGCAAGGTTGACAGGTCTTGCCCGTCCCAGCGGAAATAGCCTTGGGGTAAGGCGTGCGAGCTGAAGGTGGGCGAGGTTTGGTCGCCGCGCAGGTCCAGCACCACGTCGAAGCGCTCGGTTTGTGGGCGAGCGTCGCGGCTGAAGTCGATGGCGCCAGCGGCTTCGCACACCTTGACGCAGTCGCGGTGCGAGGTGCAGCGGGACAGGTCCACCTGGTAGTCGAGGCCAATCGCCTGCTCAGGACAAGCGACCACGCAGGCGTTGCAGCGGGTGCACAGGTCCAGGTCAATCGGGTTGCTGGCATCCCACGACACCTCGAACGCCCCCAACCAACCTTTCAGGCCTTGCATGCGTCCGGCCAGCACCGGAAAGCGACGCTCCTGCTGCCCACCGGCGTTGCCGGGGCCTTGGGCAAAAATCGTCACCTGCATCGCATCGGACAAAAAACTCGCGGCGCGTTCGGCGGCATCGATGGCCCCGATGATGAGCACACGGCCTTCGCTTTTGTAAGTGACGGTGGGCACCGGCTCCGGCTCGGGCAGGCGTGCTGCGGCCAGCAGTGCGGCCATTTTGGGTGTGGCGTGCGCAGCCTCACGGCCCCAACCGCCGGTTTCGCGAATGTTGACAAAACGAATCGGCGAGATGGCGCCTTCAGTCTGCTCAGCCAGTTCACTGAACAGGCGTTTTTCTTGGGTACAGGCCACCACCACGGTCTCGCCGGTTTTCACGGCTTTCTGGAATTGCCCCGCTTCGCGGCGGCACAAGGTGGTGTGCAGCGTCAGGTCTTCACCCAGTGCTTGGCCCAGAGCTTGGGCTTGCAGGGGCATGGTTTGGTTGCAGTTGCAAATCAGGGTGGTCATGTTCTGGGGGTGCGTTGACAAGGGGCTGAGGCACAGGGCTGGCCCGTCCTGCCGAATCGGACAGGGAAGTCGGCGACTGTGCCACAACTGTCGAGCCTTCCTGCGCATCAGGACTTTGATCAGGGTTTCCACCGAGGTCACTCGAAGCCCCCCCAGCGGGCAGCACGGAGTCTGCCGGGGTCGCCGTCTTGGTGGCCGCTTCATCGGGTTTGTCCAACAAACCCAGCAATTGCGCACCCACCATTTTTTGCAACATGCCCGCAGGCAGTGGGTCCGGGGTGTTGTAGTCGCCAATGTAGATGTCGAGCCCGTCCATCACGTTGAAATGCGGGTCGGCAAAGAGCTTTTTCATGGCCACATTGCGCACATCGGCTGCCACGCCGGGGCGCATGAAGGGCTGAAAGTCCGAATCAGGCGTCAATGCGCGGGCGTCGTCGAGGCTGGGCAAGGGCTCGGCGGGTATTTCGTTTGACTTCCCCTCGGTTTGACCCGGGGCAAGCGCTGGGGGCGCAGCTTTGGAGCGCTGCACCCCTTCAGACGATCCGGGCAGGCCAGGCAACTCGGCAGGGCTTGGTGTGGCAATTGGCTCGGCAACTGGCAAGCCCTTGGCCACCGCTTGTTTGCGCTGCGACCAGCGACTGAAAAAGTGCTCGCTCATGAGCCCTGCCTCCCACCTTTGCGTTTTTCAGTTGTGCTGACGGAGGCGGGCTGGCCAAAGCGGTCTGTCAAACCCTGAAAGCTTTGTGGGCGCTGACGGCGTTTGACTTCAGGCACATAAAACGCGTCGGTGAAAGCCTGCAGCCGGGCCACCACCTCGGGCGAAGCGGGCACGTTTTCCACGGTCTCTTGCGCATCGAGCCAGCGTCCGGCGTCGTGGTAACTCAAGCTCAAGGCTTGGGGCACGGCTTGCTCCTCCTGGCCATCCGGCCCTTCTTGCAGTCGCCACATCACAAAGAAACTGGGTGTGGGCGAGGTGAGGTTGAGCCAATAGCCTTCGGCATCGTCGCTGAACAACTCCAATGACCAGCCTGGGTAGATCCAAAGCACTTCATCATCGGTTTGGCGCAGGCAGCGCGGGGCTTGGCCAAAACCCGCTTCTTGCGGCACCACATCGGCCAGCACCCAACGGTGGGACTGCCAGCGGGCCATGGCACCCAAGACGGCTTCGCGGCGCATCAGCACCGCCATTTCAGACACGACATGAACAGACATTACGCTCTTTCTTTCAGCGGGTTTGGCCCCGCGTCAACCCAACATGGCTTCGCGCAGCAAGGGTAAACGCAAAGTGAAAACCGTGCGGAGACCGGGCTCGGACTGGAAATTCAGGCGACCGCCGTGCACCTCCACAATCGAGCGGCTGAGCCACAGGCCCACCCCCATGCCTTGCGATTTGGAGGTTTTGAACAGACTGAACACGTCGTCCGCTCGATCTGGCCCAATGCCTGGGCCATTGTCTTCAACCTCCAACGCCAAAAACGGACCTGCGGCCTGGCCACGGATGTGCAACTCGGGGTGGGGCAAACCGGACTCTCGCAGTGCATCGATGGCATTGTTGAGCAGGTTCAAAATCACTTGCTGCAGCTGGGTCGCATCACCTTGCAGGTGCAAGTTGGCATCCAGTTTGACCGTACAGACGATGTTGGCGCTCTTTATTTGCGACTGCACCAGATCGAGCACATCCTGCACCAGCACATCCAGTTTCAAGACCTCGTACTCGCCACGACCCATGCGAAACAGATTGCGGAGTTTGCGGATGATGTCTGCAGCCCGCTGGGTGTCGTGGACGATGGCCACGATCGCTTTGTGAAGGACGTCCAGATCGGGCTCAGACTTCTCTCGCTGAACCTCCTCTAGTTTGAACTGCACCAGTTCGGCATGCAGCAAGTTGGCTGCGAGGGGCTGGTTCAACTCGTGTGCAAAACTGGCCACCAGGGCTCCCATGCCCGCGCTCTTGTTGGACAGTGTCAATTGCCGGATGATTTCTTCGCGCTCGGTCAATAAGGCGGCCAAGTCCTCGGCGTGTTGCAAAGCCATAGCGGCACGCTCTTGTTCACGTGCCAATTGCAGCTGCATGGTGGTCTTGCTGCGATGGTCCTGGTCCACAAAGATCTGCATGAACCCGACACACAGCATCATGATGGCCGTGAATTGACCAATGAACACCACCGCATGGTCCCAGGAGGCTGCGTACAAATCGTCGGAGCCGATGCCCGCCAGCATGGCCACGGTTTTGATGCCCAAGGTGACCGACAAAATCAGGCCCGCCCACATCAAGGAATTGGCGCCATTCTTGTCGTGGGTCAGGACAAGGCGCTGGCCTGCAAAAAAGTACTCCAGCGCGTTGAACGTGTAAAAAGCATAGAACACCAGCATGAGGGTGCTCTCGGGCGAGCCAGAGAAATGAAGCCCATAACTCAGCGCCAGAAATGCCCCGTTCACGCCCAGCGAAGACCACAACCACTTGGGCGAAGCTGGGCCATGGAGCGAGCGCAAAGCGAATTGCCGCCCCCAGTTTCCGGCGGCCATCAACAACTGACCGGCCACCACCACGACATCGGTGCTGATCCAACCC
>JAKFXJ010000004.1 GCA_021731425.1 Limnohabitans sp.
GAGCTTCATGAGCGAGTCCCGGCGGCTGGACAACACCCGCATGAAAAAAGAATTGAAAGTCCGCTTGCATTACCCGCATGTGCGTGACGGCCTGAGCCCGCAAGGCGCTTTGTTTTCGGGGGCGCGATGACGTCATTGCGCATCGACAAATGGCTGTGGGCGGCCCGCTTTTACAAAACCCGCAGTCTGGCCAGCGAGGAGATCGGCAAGAACCGAGTGCAGGTCAACGGGCAAGACGCCAAGCCGTCCAAAGAGGTCAAACCCGGCGACACCGTGAGTCTGCGTCAAGGCGCGGTGGAGCGCACGGTGGTGGTGCAAGGTTTGAGCGGCGTGCGTGGCCCGGCGCCGGTGGCGCAACTGCTCTACACAGAAACCCCGGAAAGCATTGAGGCCCGCCAAAAAGCCGCTGAGCAAAACCGCTTGGCCCGCGAGCCCGCACTCAGCATTGAGCAGGGCCGCCCCACCAAACGTGACCGCAGGCAGATTGAGCGGAATTGGAACGACCGCTGGAGTGCGGGGATCGATTGATTTGAAAAACCCAAGAAAAAAGCCGCAAGTTGCTGGAACTTGCGGCTTTTTTGTTTGGTGCCCGGGGCCGGACTCGAACCGGCACGCCTTGCGGCGGGGGATTTTGAGTCCCCTGAGTCTACCAATTTCACCACCCGGGCGGTATTTGTGAAGACGCAAATTATGGCACATTTTGGACGCCATTTTGGGCTTTTTTGGGGCGGGTGATCAAAAGATCTTGGCTTGAGTGTAGAGCGAGCGTTGGCCAGCTTGGGCATGAACTCCGCCTCAGCCGGAAGAAGCTGCTTTGAATTTCCTTGGATAACCTTATTATCACGGCGATATCGATGGTCTGTAATGGGTCACCACCCAGGCCGCAGCGTTGATGACGTGGGCGCACATGCAAGGATTGATGACTGTGGCAGCACCCCGTTTATTGATGTTTGGAAAACGACTTGGAAACACAACGATGAAACGACGTCAACTGTTACAAGCTACTGCTGCTTGGCCTCTTATGCAAATGAGCGCTGGGGTTTGGGCTCAAGACAAATGGGGTCAAGGGCAGGGTTATCCAACAGGCCTGCAAGGCGGCCTTGTTCGTGAACCGATGTACAGGGTGGGTAATTTTTCCGGAGGCTATGAAAAAATTTTCCCTCACAACACCCTCAAAGCGCCCGCCAAGCCTGCAGTGCCTTACACCGAAAAACCAATTTCGCTGGTGTATCGCACAGGTTTTTCCGAGCGCACGCCCGAAGATTATTTGAGAAGTTGGCCGATCACGGGTTTGCTGATTGCCCGTGGAAATCACATTTTGTTCGAGCGTTATCAGTACGAACGCTCGGCCCAGATGCGTCTTACAGGTTGGTCCATGGCTAAAAGCATCACCTCGTTGCTTCTGGGCATTTGCTTGGACCTCAAACTCATCCAAAGCTACGACGATCCGGCAGAAAAGTATGTGCCCTCGCTCAAGGGCACGTTGCATGGTGGGGTCTCATTACGCAACCTCAGCAACATGTCCAGTGGGGCTGATGTGCTGCACGATCGCGATAACGCCATCATCTATCCGTCGGCCTTTATGCAACCGAAGTCCAGTATTGCCAGCACGGTGGCTGGGTGGAACCGCAGACGGGAAGACCCCGGCACGAAATACAACTACAACGAGTTGTGCCCGCTGACGCTGGGAATGGTGATTCGCCAAGTCAGCGGCATGAGCATTTCCGCGTTTGCTGAAAAGGTGTTGTGGCAACCGATGGGGGCAGAAGCGGACGCGACTTGGAGCACCGACGCCGAACAAAACGAGTTCAATTGCGTCGGTTTTGCTGCACGTTTGCGCGACTGGGCACGACTTGGGCGACTGGTGGCAGAAAAAGGAAGCGTTGGCGGTCTACAGGTGGTGAGTGAAGCATGGATACACGAGTGCTCCCACTGGGGGTATCGCGATCGACAATGCCGCCACGGTGTGGCAGGGCCTGGGTTTGGCTATAAAGCCCACATGTGGCACGCCAAGGCAGACGGGTCTCGGCTGTCCTTTGCTGGGGCCCAAGGTCAGCGTGTGATGATAGATATTCCCACTCAAACGGTGGTGGTGCAAACGGCGGTGGACAACGTGGTCGGGCCCTGGGAAAGAGAGTGGCTTGACTTGATTGCCGCTGCGACACGGGCTTAACGAAGAAAGAGGTTTCAGTTGATTAAACGACTTCTGATGATTGCAGCTGTATTGGGGTTGGCTGGTTGTGTAAGTACAGGCCCCAAAGTGCCTGTCTCAGTGCAGTCAAGCCTAAGCCCAATGCGCAATCTCATTGACTCTACAGGTAAGGAACTGCCTGTTCGAATTGCTCTTCGACTTGGGGATAACCAACAAGCCCCCACTGTAATTGTGGGTCATGGTTCAGGAGGCGTGTCGCCCAGCGAACGCAAGCAAGCCGCTAAAGTTTGGACTTGGGGCTATAACGCGGTAGTCGTGGATCACTACACAGCTCGAGGAATCAAATCGCACACTGGAATGTCAGTTAACGGCGCTCTCCCAAACGACAGGGCAGCAGACATGATCGCTGTTGCCAAATGGGTCAAACAACAGCCTTGGCATAAAGGCAACCTGGCCATCATTGGATTCAGTCAAGGTGGAGCGGGTATTTGGGCGCTGGCCAATGAGAAAAATATGCGGTCTCAATCTTCGATTCAAGTTACCGATGAAGATTTGAAACTCTTGAATGTTGGTGTTGCGATGTACCCTGCTTGCCACTCGTCAATGGCATCTCCACCAAGAGAGCCGTTTTTCCCCGTACAGCTGCATCTTGCTGGGTCGGATGATCTGGCGTTGCCGCAATGGTGCGAGACCTTCGGAAATGCCAAGTATGAGAAATACACCTATCCTGGGGCAACCCATGTGTTTGATTACGCTGGTGTGATCCGAAACCCAAAATTCACACACAGATACGATCGCGAAGCCGATGAGTTATCGCAAAGCCGCATCAAAAGCTACTTGGACAAGCATCTCAAAAATTGAGTTTCAAACTGAGTTGACAAGTCTGTTGTCGTCAATTTTTCAGCGTATTTTTGCGCTGCAAAATTGGTGTGCTTTTGGCGTCAGCGTTCTACATGCCGTAGGACGCTTTTTTGCCTCCTTGATAGAACACTCTTAGACTTTATTGGTTGCTAGGATATTCACTGTTTTGATTCACCTGAGTTTGCCAATTTCACCACCCGGGCTGAATGTACGGAGACCCGAAATATGGCACATTATTGGCATGATTTATCCAACCATTGAAGATGCAATTGGCAAAACACCTTTGGTGGCTTTGCAGCGCTTGGGGGCTGCCGACATGGCGGCTCGAAACAATGTGATCTTGGGCAAGCTCGAGGGCAACAACCCGGCGGGCTCCGTCAAAGATCGCCCCGCCTTGTCGATGATCCGCCGGGCCGAAGAGCGCGGCGAGATCAAGCCGGGCGACACACTGATTGAGGCGACATCCGGCAACACCGGCATTGCGCTGGCCATGGCGGCCGCCATCAAGGGCTACCGCATGGTCTTGATCATGCCCGAGGACTTGTCGATTGAACGCGCCCAAACCATGAAAGCGTTTGGCGCCGAGCTGATCCTCACGCCCAAAAGCGGCGGCATGGAATACGCCCGTGACTTGGCCGACAACATGGCCTCGCAAGGCAAGGGCCGCATCTTGGACCAGTTTGCCAACGCCGACAACCCGCGCATCCATTACGAAACCACCGGCCCCGAAATTTGGGAGCAAACCGGCGGCAAGGTCACCCACTTTGTGAGTGCCATGGGCACCACCGGCACCATCACGGGCGTGTCGCGGTTCTTGAAAGAAAAGAACCCGGCCATCCGCATCATTGGTGCCCAGCCCAGCGAGGGCTCGCGCATCCCAGGCATCCGCAAATGGCCTGAGGAATACCTGCCCAAAATTTACGACCCGAGCCAGGTGGACGAGCTGATTTACGTGAGCCAAAACGACGCCGAGGAAACCTGCCGCCAGATGGCTCGGACCGAAGGCATCTTTGCCGGTATCTCGGCAGCCGGTGCTTGCTGGGTGGCCCAGCAAGTGGCCAAAACGGCGCAAAACGCCACCATTGTGTTCATCGTCTGCGATCGCGGTGACCGTTATTTGTCCACGGGCGTGTTCCCCGCCTGACCGGAGGCCTCATGGCTGAATTTCGTTTTTGTCCCATGTGTGCCAGTCCCCTGGCTTGGCTCTCCCAAATGGAAGACGGGGGCGAGACCATGCGCCTGCGTTGCACCGCCTGCGACTTCACCCATTGGAACAACCCGACGCCCGTGCTGGCGGGCATTGTGCAAGTGGGTGACCAAATTTTGTTGGCCCGCAATGCGGCCTGGCCGGGACGGCGTTTTGCGCTGATCACCGGCTTCATGGAGGCAGGCGAAACGCCCGAAGAAGGCATCACACGCGAGATTGCCGAAGAAACCAACCTCAAGGTGTCTGCCCTCAAGTTGATTGGCGTGTACGACTTTCAGCGCATGAACCAGGTGATCATTGCCTACCATGCGGTGGCCGAAGGCGAAGTGCGTTTGTCGCCCGAATTGGCCGAGTACAAAATGTTCGATTTCAAAGACTTGATATGCTGGCCCGCAGGCACCGGTTACGCCTTGGGCGACTGGTTGCGCAGCATCGGCATCGAGCCCAAGTTCATGACATGGGAAGAGCGTGCCGCACAGAGCCAGGAAGCGAATCAGGACACATGATGCACATCGACAAAGAAATAGACACCAGCGGCCTGAACTGCCCTTTGCCCATTTTGAAGGCCAAAAAGGCCCTGAACGAGATGAGCAGTGGTCAGGTGCTCAAAGTGACGGCGACCGACCCGGGGGCATGGCGCGACTTTGAGGCCTTTGCCCGGCAAACCGGTAACGACTTGCTGATGCAGGAAAAGACCGAAACGGCGTTTGTGTTTGCACTCAAACGCCGTTGAACCCGATCAGAGGCTCAAGCCTTTGAGGTAGTCGCGGAAAGAGGCACCCACCTGCGGGTGCTGCAAAGCCAATTCCACTGTGGCTTCTAAAAAGCCTTCTTTGCTGCCGCAGTCGTAGCGCTTGCCTTGGTACTGAAAGGCGTACACGGCTTCGCGCTGCATCAGGCGGGCGATGGCATCGGTCAGCTGGATCTCGCCGCCCACGCCCGTGGGCTGGTTGCGGATCTCGTCAAAAATGCCCGGCGTGAGGATGTAGCGGCCCGCCACGCCCATGCGTGAAGGCGCTTTGTCCGGGCTGGGTTTTTCCACGATTTGCTCGACGCGGATGAGCTGTTTGCCCGCGGGTTCTCCGGCCACGATGCCGTAGCGCTTGACCTGGTCGAGTGGCACTTCTTGTACCGCGAGCACCGAGCGGCCTTGCTTGGTGTAAGCCTCGACCATCTGGGTCAAGATGGAAGGGCCCGAGTTGACCATCAGGTCATCGGCCAGCAGCACCGCAAAAGGCTCGTTGCCCACCAGCGGCTCGGCGCACAGCACCGCGTGGCCCAAGCCCAGCATGCGGTTTTGGCGCACATAGGCGCACACCATGTCATCGGGCTGTACCGAGCGCACCAAGGCCAACAATTCGTCTTTGTGCGCCGCTTCGAGTTCGCTTTCGAGTTCGTAAGCGGTGTCAAAGTGGTCTTCGATGGCCCGCTTGCTGCGGCCCGTGACAAAGATCATGTGCCGCACACCCGCCGCATAGGCTTCCTCGACCGCGTACTGGATCAGCGGCTTGTCCACGACGGGCAGCATTTCTTTGGGTGCAGCTTTGGTGGCGGGCAAAAAGCGGGTGCCCAAACCGGCGACAGGAAACACGGCTTTGCGGATGACGTTGTGGCTCATGGTCGATTCCTTATTCACGCAGGGCTTCAGCCCAAGCGTTGCAGTTGCTGGCGGATTTTGTCGAGTGTGGCCCCAAAGTCGGCCACGCGCTTTTTGGTTTCGTCGAGCACGGCTTGCGGGGCCTTGGCCACAAAGGCCTCATTGCCCAGTTTGGCATTGGCCTTGGTGATTTCACCTTCGAGGCGGGCCACTTCCTTGCCCAAGCGGATTTTCTCTGCGGCCGCATCCACTTCGATGAACAGGCACAAACGCGCTTCACCCACCACGGCCACAGGCGCGGCCTGAGCGGCCGCGATCCACTCAGCCTCGGTGTCAAAGACTTTCACTTCGCTCAGCTTGGCCAGCGATTGCAGCACGGGCGCTGCGCTTTGCATGAAGGCGGTGTCGCCCAGAACATACAGGGGCATGCGGGTCGAGGGGGAGACGTTCATCTCGCCGCGCAAGTTCCGGCAAGCGTCCACCAGGGTTTTGAGCTTGGCCACATGGGCTTCGGCGGCTGGGTCGATGCGCTCGGGCTGGCTTACAGGGTAGGCCGAGATGCTGACCGACTCGCCCGAACGGCCCGCGACCACCGACACTTTTTGCCAAAGCTCTTCGGTGATGAAGGGGATGATGGGGTGCGCCAAACGCATGATGGTCTCGAGCGTGCGGATCAAGGTGCGGCGGGTGGCGCGTTGTTGTGCGTCGTTGCCGGTGTTGATCTGCACCTTGGCGATTTCGAGGTACCAGTCGCAGAAATCGTTCCACACAAAGTCATAGATTGTGTTGGCTACGTTGTCCAGGCGGTACTCGGCAAAGCCTTTGGCCACCTCGGCCTCGACGCGTTGCAGCTGCGAGCTGATCCAGCGGTCTGCTTGGCTGAAGGCCAAGTAGCCATGCACCGGGCCGCCTACCTCGCATTCGGCTTTGGTGTGTTCTTTCAGGCCGCAGTCTTGGCCTTCACAGTTCATCAGCACAAAGCGGGTGGCGTTCCAGAGCTTGTTGCAGAAGTTGCGGTAACCCTCGCAGCGCTTGGAGTCGAAGTTGATGCTGCGGCCCAGCGTGGCCAGCGACGCAAACGTGAAGCGCAGGGCGTCGGCGCCATAGGCCGGAATGCCTTCGGGGAATTCTTTTTCGGTTTGTTTTCGGACCTTGGGCGCGGTCTCGGGTTTGCGCAGGCCTTGGGTGCGTTTGTCAAGCAGCGGCTCGAGCGTGATGCCGTCGATCAGGTCAACCGGGTCGAGCACGTTGCCTTCAGACTTGCTCATCTTCTTGCCTTGGGCATCGAGCACCAGGCCGTGGATGTAGACGTGTTTGAAGGGCACTTTGCCGGTGAAGTGGATGGTCATCATGATCATCCGGGCGACCCAGAAGAAGATGATGTCGTAGCCGGTCACCAAAACGGAAGACGGCAGGTAGAGGTCGTAGTCTGTTCCGCTGGCGAGCGTGCCGGACTCGGCCTTGCTCCCACTCGCTTCGCTCGCAATGTCGCTGCGCCCGTTTCCGGCACGCTCGCCAGCTGCGTTGTGGGGCCAACCCATTGTTGAGAAGGGGACTAGGGCGCTGGAGTACCAAGTGTCCAGCACGTCTTCGTCGCGCTTGAGCGTTTTGCCGGGGGCTTGGGCCTGTGCTTCGGCTTCGTTGCGGGCCACATACACCTTGCCGTCTTCGTCGTACCAGGCGGGAATCTGGTGGCCCCACCAGAGTTGGCGCGAGATGCACCAGTCGGTGATGTTGTTCATCCACTGGTTGTAGGTGTTGACCCAGTTCTCGGGCACAAAGCTCACTTGGCCAGACTGCACCGCGTCGATGGCTTTTTGGGCAATGCTCTTTCCGGTGGCATCGCCTTGGCCCACTTGGTTCATGGCCACGAACCACTGGTCGGTCAACATGGGCTCGATCACCTGGCCAGTGCGGGCGCAGCGGGGCACCATGAGTTTGTGTTTTTTCACCTCGACCAAAGCGCCTGCAGCTTCGAGGTCGGCCACCACGGCCTTGCGGGCCACAAAGCGGTCGAGGCCTTGGTATTTCTCGGGGGCGTTGCTGTTGATGGTTGCGTCCAAGTTCAAGACACAGATCATCTCCAGCTTGTGGCGCTGGCCGACTTGGTAGTCGTTGGTGTCGTGGGCGGGCGTGACCTTGACCACGCCTGTGCCGAAGTCTTTGTCCACGTAATCGTCGGCGATCACGGGGATGGTGCGGCCGCAAAGTGGCAGATTGACCTGTTGGCCAATCAGGTGTTTGTAGCGCTCGTCTTCGGGGTGCACCATCACGGCCACGTCGCCCAGCAGGGTTTCGGGGCGGGTGGTGGCGACAGTCACACTGCCGGACCCGTCCACCAAGTCGTAACGGATGTGCCACATCGAGCCGTCTTCTTCGGCGCTTTCCACTTCCAGGTCAGACACCGCGCTTTGCAGCACCGGGTCCCAGTTCACCAAGCGTTTGCCACGGTAAATCAGGCCTTGTTCATACAGCTGCACAAAGGTCTCGGTCACGGTTTTGGACAGCTTGGGGTCCATCGTGAAGTATTCGCGGCTCCAGTCCACGCTGTCGCCCATGCGGCGCATCTGGCTGGTGATGGTGCTGCCCGATTCCTCTTTCCACTCCCAGACCTTGCTCACAAAGTTCTTGCGGGCTTCGGCAGGCGTGGGGCCCATGTCGTGGCGGCTGATGCCCTTGGCTTGCAGCTGCCGCTCCACAACGATTTGGGTGGCAATGCCCGCGTGGTCAGTGCCCGGAATCCAGGCCGTGTTGAAACCCATCATTCGGTGGTAGCGGGTCAACGAGTCCATGATGGTCTGGTTGAACGCGTGGCCCATGTGCAGCGTGCCCGTCACGTTGGGTGGTGGCAGTTGGATGGCAAAAGCCGGTGCGCCGTCTTTGGGCGCCTGAGTGCCTCTAAAACCGGCCACGCCGTAGCCGCGTTTTTCCCACTCGGGGCCCCAATGGGCTTCCAGCGCAGCGGGTTCAAACGATTTGGACAGGCTCTCAAGGCCGGGCTGTGTGACCGGGGTGGCGGGTGCGTTGCTCATGGCGGGGTCTTTTTGAAAAAGAAAGCGGCTTTTCGAGTGCCGCGCAAGACCGTTGAGGTCTGTAGGGTTGGGCTGATTTTACCCAGCCGGCCTGTACTTTCTTCTTTGGAGCCGGGGTTTGCTCTCCTGCTGGTGTTCTCCAGGTCAGGATAAACCCGGGGGTGGTTGTTGATGGCGATCAACTTTCAGTCTTGATAGCCTTGCTAAATCCATCCCATTGCATCAATCTATTTGGAAACTGATGGGTTTCGGTCTAACCTGATGGTTCTCTGGCGATCCTGCCAGGGCAATCAACTCATAACCCGCAAGGAGATATCCATGGCAGCACTCAAAGGCTCGCGCACGGAACAATGCCTGAAGGACGCCTTCGCAGGCGAATCCCAGGCCAACCGTCGCTATTTGTACTTCGCGAACAAAGCTGACGTTGAAGGTCAGAACGACGTGGCAGCCCTGTTCCGTTCTACCGCTGAAGGTGAAACAGGTCACGCCCACGGCCACCTGGAATTCCTGGAGCAATCCGGCGATCCAGCCACCGGCATGCCCATCGGCTCGACACGCGACAACCTGGCTTCGGCTGTGGCTGGCGAAACCCACGAGTACACCGACATGTACCCCGGCATGGCCAAGACCGCTCGTGAAGAGGGTTTTGACGAAATCGCCGACTGGTTCGAGACCCTGGCCAAGGCTGAGCGTTCACACGCCAACCGTTACCAGAAAGCCTTGAACGAATTGGTGGATTGATTCCCCCGGTCCGTGAGCCCGCTGCACCGCAAGGCGCAGCGGGTTTTTCTCAAGGTTCTGGCGGCAGAGTCTTTAGAAAAACCCCATAAAAATCCCCAAGGAGCACAACATGGCCAAAGAAGGCAACCTCGAAGCCCCGACACGACACGCCCTCGGCTGGGAGAGCCCCGACTTCTACAACGAAGAAAAGTGCTTCGACGAACTCGAGCGCATTTTTGACATTTGCCACGGCTGCCGCCGCTGTGTGAGCCTGTGCAATTCCTTTCCCACCTTGTTCGACTTGGTAGACGAGTCCAGCACCATGGAAGTGGATGGTGTGGACAAGAAGGATTACTGGAAAGTGGTGGACCAGTGCTTCATGTGCGACCTGTGCTACATGACCAAGTGCCCCTACACCCCGCCCCACGAGTGGAACCTGGACTTCCCGCACACCATGCTGCGGGCCAAGGCCATCAAGTTCAAAAAAGGCGAAGTGGGCGCGGCCGAAAAGTTTTTGGCCTCCACCGACACCCACGGCTCGTTTGCGGGCATCCCGATCGTGGTGCAGGCCGTCAACGCCCTGAACAAGACCGAAGCGGCACGCAGCGTCATGGAAAGTGTGGCGGGCGTAGACAAAAACGCTTGGTTGCCTTCTTTGGCAACTCAAAAGTTCCGCTCCAGCGCCCCAGATGCCAAGGCTTCCAAAGTGGTGGATGGCGAAAAAACACCGGGCAAAGTGGCAATCTATTCCACCTGCTACATCAACTACAACGAGCCGGGCATCGGCCATGATCTGCTGAAGATCCTCGACCACAACGACATCCCGTATGTGCTGGTCGAGAAAGAAAAATGCTGCGGCATGCCCAAGCTCGAGCTGGGTGACCTGGACTCGGTCAAGGACTCCAAAGAAGCCAACATCCCGGTGCTGGCCAAGTACGCCAAAGACGGCTTTGCCATCATGGCGGCGGTGCCCAGCTGCGCCTTGATGTTCAAGCAGGAAATCCCGCTGATGTTCCCCGATTGCGCCGACACCCAGTTGGTCAAAGAAGCCATGTGGGACCCGTTTGAATACTTCATGGCCCGCAAGCGCGATGGCTTGCTCAAGACCGAATTCCCGCAAAAACTGGGCAATGTGAGTTACCAAATTCCTTGCCATGGCCGAGTGCAAAACATCGGCAAAAAAACCGAGGAAATGCTCAAGATGATCCCGAACACCGAGATCAATACCATCGAGCGCTGCTCGGGTCATGCCGGTACCTATGGTGTGAAAAAAGGCTCACACGAGATGGCGATGAAGATCGGCAAACCCGTGTTCAAGGCCATGGCCACCATGAAAGACGGCTCCAAGCCCGACTTCATCAGCTCCGACTGCCCGCTGGGCGGCCACCACATTGCCCAGGGCTTTGAGGTCAACGGCCTCGGTGCCCCCGAACTGAACCACCCCTTGACCTTGGTGCGCAAAGCCTACGGTCTCAAATAAGGAACACTGTCATGCAACTGACCGGAAAAATCACCCCCGAGACCCTGATGACTTTGGAGGCCTACACCAAGTGGCGCAAGGTTCACAAGCCTGAAGTCATCGCCCACCGCAAGCTGCGCAGCGTGCAGCTGGGTGAGCACATCAATGTGCAGTTTGAGAGCGAAACCACCATCCGCTACCAAATTCAAGAGATGCTGCGCATCGAAAAAGTCTTTGAAGAAGAAGGCATCTTGCAAGAGATCGACGCGTATGCCCCGCTGGTGCCGGACGGCAGCAACTGGAAAGCCACCATGATGATCGAGTACACCGACATCAACGAACGCCGCCGCGAGCTGGCCAAGCTGATCGGCGTGGAAGACCGCATGTTTGTGGAGGTGGAAGGCCACGGCCGCGTGTATGCCATTGCCGATGAAGACTTGGACCGCGAAACCGATGAGAAGACCTCAGCGGTTCACTTTCTCCGATTTGAGTTGAAGCCAGTCATGTGCGCTGCCATCAAGGCGGGGGCGGGTGTCAAGCTCGGTTGCGATCACACCCACTATCCTTCACACATCGACATGGCCCCTGACACATTGGCCAGCCTGGCTGGCGACTTGAAATAAGTCTCGGCTTCAAAGACCCAGCAGCGCCGGGTCACCCTGGCCCAGGCGCAAGACTTGCGCGGGCTCATCGGTCATGTCTATCACGGTGGTGGCTTGCAAAGAGCAGGCCCCCGCGTCAATGACCGCACCCAGCTGGTGTTCCAGCCGTTCACGGATCTCCTGCGGGTCATTCAAAGGGTCATCCTCTGTGGGCATGATCAAAGTGGCCGCCAGCAACGGCGCACCATGCAGGGACAGCAACTCTTGCAGCACTTTGTGTTCGGGCACGCGCAAGCCGATGGTTTTGCGTTGGGGGTGGCTCAGGCGGCGCGGCACTTCCTTGGTGGCTTCCAAAATGAAGGTGAAGGGCCCGGGCGTGGCTTGTTTGATGGCGCGAAACTGCCGGTTGTCCACCCGCGCATAGTTGGCCAACTCGCTCAGGTCGCGGCACAGCAGCGTCAGGTGGTGCTTGTCGTCCACGCCCCGGATGCGGCGCAGTTGGTCGGCGGCGTTTTTGTCGTCCAGATGGCAGACCAGGGCGTAGCTGGAGTCGGTGGGCACCGCCAGTACTTTGCCTTGGTTGAGTAACTCCACCGCTTGCTTGAGCAGGCGGGCTTGGGGGTTGTCGGGATGAACGGTGAAAAACTGGGCCATGGGTGCGTGCTGGGTTGCCGGTGGTGATCGTTTGGAGGTAGATGGGGGCGAAGTCCCGCAGAGGAAGAGCTTCGCCTCAGGATTCTGTCGGCTGGATGGCGATGCGGTTCTCGCGCACGGTGAGCCAGGCCCCCAAAGCCCCACACAGGGCCACCAGACCCATGCCCACAAAGGTCCAATGGTCGGGCAGGTGGTTGAACACCACCCAGCCGCCCAACACCGCAAAGCCGATCTGCGCGTACATATAAGGCGTGAGGGTGGCGGCCGGGGTTCTGCCATAAGCCAAGATGAGCAAAAAATGCCCGATCGAGGCCAGCACGCCCATGAGCAGCAACTGCAACCAGACGGTCCAATCTGCTGGCATTTCCCACACAAAGGGCAGCAGCAGCGTGGCCATGCCCGTGCCGATCCAGCCCGTGTAGAAGTGGGTGGTGATGGGGTCTTCGGTCTTGGCCATCTTGCTGGTCAATAGCTGAAAGCCTGAGTTCGTGCCCACCAGCATCAGCGGCAGGATCACCGTCCAGTCAAAGTGCTGACTGCCAGGGCGGATGATGACCATCGTGCCGATGAAGCCGCCCAGCACCAGCAGCCAGCGCAGGGGGCGGATTTTTTCCTTCAGCATCCTGGCCGCCAGCAAGGTAATGATCAAAGGGGACAGCATCGAGATGGCAGTGAATTCGCCCACCGGCATGTATTTGAGGCTCAAAAAAGCCAAGATACTGCAGGCAAACAGCAGCAGGCCACGGGCCAATTGGAAGCGGGGGTGTTCGGTCCTCAACACACGTCGGCCACGTCCCGGCCAGACCACCACCGTGGTGATGATCGCCTGGAGGGCGTAACGGAACCACAGCGCCACCAACACCGACAAGCCCGCACTGACATGCCGAGTGGTGGTGTCTAAGGTGGCAAAGCAGGCGGTGGCCAGGACCGCAAAGCCGATGCCTTGAAGGTTGGCGTGTCGGTGCGTCAGGTTCACTGAATGCGGTCGGCCAGCAGTTCCCAAACCGGGGTCAGTTGGCCAGGCAGGTAGGGCAGGGTGCCCAGGTCGATGCGGCTTTCTTCGGGGCTGTGAAAGTCACTGCCGCGCGAAGCCACCAGATCGAATTCGAGCGCTGTTTCGGCGTAGCGCACCGCTTCTTGTGAGGAGTGGCTGCCGGTGATGACCTCCACACCGCGCCCGCCGTGCGCCTTGAATTCGCTGAACAGCGCATATTCTTCGTTGGGTGTGAAACCGTAGCGTGCCGGGTGCGCAATGACGGCCATACCGCCTGCCTCGGTGATCCATTGCACCGCTTCTTGCAGCCGCGCCCAGCGGTGCGGCACGTAGCCGGGCTTGCCTTCGGTCAGGTATTTGCGAAACACCTCCGAGGTGTCGCTGCACACACCCGTTTCGACCAAGTGGCGGGCAAAGTGGGTGCGCGAAATCAGCTCGGGGTTGCCCACGTATTGCAGGGCGCCTTCATAAGCGTTTTTAATCCCGACTTTGGCCAGGCCGTCTGACATCTCTTGAGCGCGTTCGCTGCGCCCACCCCGGGTGCGGCGCAAGCCTGCCACCAAGGCGCTGTTGTGCGGGTCAAAGCCCAGGCCCACGATGTGCACCGTTTGGTGGGCGAAGGTGACCGAAATTTCGGTGCCAGTCAGGTAAGGCAGGCCTTGCGCACGGGCTGCGGCCCGAGCGCGGTCTTGCCCGCCTACTTCGTCGTGGTCGGTCAGCGCCCACAGTTCCACACCGTTGGCCTTGGCGCGTTCAGCCAGGGCTTCGGGGGTGAGGGTGCCGTCGGAGATGACGGAGTGGCAGTGCAAGTCGGCGTTCATCATGCAAACCATTTTAGGCGCATGCCGCTGGTTCAGGGCAAGCAACAGCCCTGCAGTCCTTCGGGCTGATGCCTGTGGCCGATAATCCGGGCATGACCACGATGCAGACTTTTGCGGAGCCCCAGCCATGGCACTGATGATCACCGACGAATGCATCAACTGCGATGTGTGTGAACCCGAGTGCCCGAACGAAGCGATTTATTTGGGCGAAGAAATTTACGAAATCAACCCGTCCAAGTGCACCGAGTGCGTCGGGCATTTTGACGAGCCCCAGTGTGTGCAGGTCTGCCCGGTGGC
>JAKFXJ010000347.1 GCA_021731425.1 Limnohabitans sp.
AATACCTCCACAACATCACCCAACGCAGCGCCAGCTGCTGTATCGGCTTCAGCCTCTGCGGCCCCAGGTGCTCCTGTCAACACCGCCACCCCCAACGCAGTGACCACAACCCCCAACAGCGCAACCATCGACAACCCCTATGGCCTGAGCGCTCTATGGGCCCAGGGAGATGCCGTGGCCAAGATCACGCTGCTGATTTTGGTGCTCATGAGCGTGGGCAGCTGGTATGTGATCTTCACCAAGTACGCCGAACAATCGCGCATTCGCAAGCACGGCCAGGCCGCTCAGGGTAACTTTTGGACGGCCGCCAGCCTGCGCCAAGCAGCCGACGGCTTGGACGCAGCCAGCCCCTACCGCTTCATCGTCGAAAAAGGCTTGGAAAGCGCCAACCGGCACGAAGGCCTGCTCAGCAGCGTGGACTTCAACACCTGGGTCAGCATGAGCCTGCAACGTGCTCTGGGCACGGTGCAAAGCCGCCTGCAAGACGGCCTGGCGGTACTGGCCACGGTGGGTTCCACCGCGCCATTTGTCGGCCTGTTTGGCACCGTGTGGGGCATCTACCATGCACTGGTCAAGATCGGCATCTCGGGACAGGCCAGCATCGACAAGGTGGCCGGGCCCGTGGGCGAGGCCTTGATCATGACCGCCATCGGCTTGGCCGTGGCGGTGCCAGCAGTCTTGGGCTACAACTGGTTGGTGCGACGCAACAAGGCGGTGATGGAAGAAGTCAACGCCTTTGGGGCAGACCTGCACGCCGTGCTGCTGTCTTCGGCCAAGAAGTAAACCGCTAAACCGGAGACTTCGCCATGGCCATGCACATCGGCACCGAGTCCGAAGACGACATCATGAGCACCATCAACACCACGCCCCTGGTGGACGTGATGTTGGTGCTGCTGATCATTTTCCTGATCACGATCCCGGTGGTAACGACCTCCATCCAGGTCAATTTGCCACAAGAAAAAAACCAGGTTCGCCAGACCTTGCCAGAAAACCTGATCATCTCGGTGAACAAGTCCGGGCAGATTTTTTTGTACGACACCCCGATGAAAAACGCTGCCGATTTGCGCGAGCGCCTGAAAAAGTTTTCGGTGCTGCAACCTCAGCCCGAAGTGCACATCCGCGGTGATGCGCAAAGCGATTTTGCTGCCGTGGGGCAGGTCATGAACGCTGTGCAACGCGCAGGCATCGCCAAAGTCGGTTTCATCACCGACCCGGGGAACTGACATGAAACCGAGCACCGGCTTTCAGAACCTCCAGCCTCCCAGCCTGCGCCCGCCCGAAGAAGACGAGCTGATGATGGACATCAACACCACGCCGCTGATCGACGTGATGTTGGTGCTGTTGATCATGCTGATCATCACCATCCCGCCACAATTGCATGCGGTCAACTTGGACATGCCCGTGGCCAGCGCTGCGCCGCCGCCCACCCCACCGCAGGTCATCCGCATCGACATCGATGCCAACTCGGTGATCTCGTGGAACGGTCAGGCCCTGGCGGATCGCGCAGTTTTGCAAGCTCAGCTGAGCCAAACCGCTGCATTGCAGCCCCAACCCGAATTGCACATCCGATCACACCCGAAGGCCAAATACGAAGCCACTGCCGCCGTGCTGGCCGGGGCCCAGCGGCAAGGCTTGAACAAGTTGGGCATTTTGGGCACTGAAAACTTCGGCAATTGAACCGACGCTGGTGAATCACCACCCAAGTGAAGCGCCCAGCAAAAAGCCGCTCCAAAGAGCGGCTTTTTGTTGAGTCAATTCACCGATCAGTCGGCGTACTTGCCAGCCGCGTCCACCGCGGTCTTGATCTTGACCATCTCGGCGGCCACAAACTTCTTGTGCTCAGCCGGGTCAGTGCGGTTGTCGGTCACCACCAATGCGCCCAGGCCTTCGTTCTTCTTGACGAATTCAGGGTCTTTGAGAACCTTTTTCAGAGCGTCGTTGAGCATCTTGGTGACCGCTGCAGGGGTGCCTTTGGGGGCGTACAGACCGTGCCAGATGGTCAGGTTGAAGTTCTTCATGCCCATCTCTTGCAAGCTGGGGTAGTGCTTGAGTACGGGGTGGTTGCTCAGAGGCTTGGCTGTGGTCACAGCAAAAGCCTTGATGCGGCCGCCTTCGATCTGGCCCGTGGTGCTGGTGGTTTGGTCACACATCACATCCACCTGGCCACCGATCAGTGCCGTCATGGCCGGACCTGTACCGCCAAACGGGATGGTGGTCATGGCTTCTTTGGATTGCAAATTGGTCTGCCACAGCAGGCCGCAGATGTGCGAGGCAGAACCCAGACCGGCGTGGGCAATGTTCAGCTTGCCCGCGTTGGCACGGATGTAGTTTTCAAAGTCGCGGTAAGTGTTGGCGGGCAGCTGAGGCTTGCCAACCAAAGTCATGGGCACATCGTTGACCATGCCCAAGTACTCGAAATCTTCGAGCGGCTTGTAAGACAGCTTGCGATAAAGCGCGGGTGTTGCAGCCATGCCGATATGGAACAACAGCAAGGTGTGGCCATCTGGGGCTGCCTTGGCGACGCGGTTCGCACCAATGGTGCCACCAGCGCCCACGGTGTTTTCCACGACGAAGTTGCTGCCGGGTATCTGCTTGCGCATGGCTTCGGCCAAGTCGCGTGCCACGCGGTCGGTCGGACCGCCTGCGGCGAACGGGACCACGATGGCCACCGGCTTGGTGCCGGGATAGGTTTGGGCATAAGCGCCCACGGAAACTGCCGCCAGGGTGGCGAGTGCGATCCATTGCTTCATTGACGAACTCCTAAAATTGACTGGGTATTCTAAAACCATCAGAGTGTCTTCAATTCGAGGAAAGTACTTAGCGGCAAACCCTTGTATGACCTTGCTTTCACAAAGGAATTGAGCTCGGCTCTTTCTGGAAGTACAGGCACAGGCCGCCCAGAGCTTCACTGGTAGCTTCTGGCGTCCTCAATCACCTTGCCATCGTTGGCCAGGCTGCCTTGCGCCACCAAATGGACTTCGCCACGCAACTTGGTCACATCGCGCACCGCATCGGCCACGCGGGTTTTGAGGCCCTCATCAGCCAACAAGCCGGTCTCGACGTGCAGCGCCATCTGGTCGTTGGCCATCTCGCCGGTCACCACCAAACGCGCCTTGCTCACTTCGGGGAAGCGCTTGACGATCTCGGCCACCTGGCCAGGGTGCACAAACATGCCCCGGATTTTGGTGGTCTGGTCGGCGCGGCCCACCCAGCCCTTGATGCGCTGACCGGTGCGTCCGGTGGGGCAGGTGCCGGGCAAGATCGCCGACAAGTCGCCCGTACCAAAACGGATCAGCGGGTAGTCGGGGTTGAGCACCGTGACCACCACCTCACCGACTTCGCCGACAGGCACCGGGTCGCCGGTTCCAGGGCGCACGATTTCGACAATCACCCCCTCATCGATCACCAAACCTTCACGCGCAGCCGTTTCGTAAGCAATCAATCCCACGTCGGCGGTGGCGTAGCACTGGTAAGCCACCACACCCTGCTGGGTGAACCAGTCACGCAGCGAAGGCGGGCAGGCTTCGCCGGACACCAGGGCTTTGGTGATCGACAGCTTTTGACCCGCCTCGGCCGCTTTTTCAATCAGGATCTTCAGAAAACTGGGCGTGCCCGAATAGGCCACAGGACGCAGGTCGGCCACCGCCGCCAATTGCTGCTCTGTATTGCCCACCCCACCAGGGATCACCGCACAGCCCAAGGCATGGGCACCACTCTCCATGATCCAGGCGCCGGGCGTCAGGTGGTAGCTGAAGCAGTTGTGCACCAGATCGCCCGCCTCAAAACCAGCTGCCGCCATGGCTCGAGCAGCTCGCCAATAGTCGGGCGCATGGCCTTCGGGTTCATAAATCGGACCGGGAGACTGGTAGACACGTCGCACACCTGCAGAGCGAACCATGCCCTTCCAGCCAATGGTGGCAAAACCGCCAAAGGGGTCTTGAGCCCGCAGGGCCTGTTGCCGCTCCAGCAGTTGATATTTGCGGGTAACGGGCAATCGGGCCAGTGCTGCGCGGCTGGTCACCAGCGTTGGGTCAACGCCTTGGAGGATTTCAGCCAAAGCGGCACTGTTTTTCTGAGCGTTCGCGATCTGGTCAGGCAAAGCTGCCATCAGAGCGGCTTCGCGGGCTTCTGGGTCACGGGTTTCCAACGCATCGAGGTGATGGGCCATGGGATTCTTTCGGGAGACTGCTGGGAAAGGAATGCGCGATCGATGCCCAAAGCATCAAGCCAACCAACGCTTACGGCGCTTGTAGCTCTTCACATCCTTGAAACTCTTGCGTTCACCGCCGCCCACACCCAGATAGAACTCTTTCACGTCTTCGTTGGTGCGCAGGTCTTCGGCTGCGCCGTCCATCACAATGCGACCCGACTCCATGATGTAACCGTAGTCGGAATATTTGAGCGCCATGTTGGTGTTCTGCTCAGCGATCAGAAAGGTGACTTTTTCCTTGTCGTTCAAGTCCTTGACGATGTTGAACACCTCTTCCACGATCTGTGGCGCCAGACCCATGGAGGGCTCGTCCAGCAACATCACGCTGGGGTTGGTCATCAGGGCGCGGCCAATCGCGCACATTTGCTGCTCACCGCCAGAGGTGTAGGCCGCTTGCGAAGTGCGGCGTGTTTTGAGGCGCGGGAAATAGGTGTAGACCTTGTCCAGGTTGGCCGCGATCTCGCCCTTGTCGGTGCGGGTGTAGCTGCCAGTCATCAGGTTTTCTTCGATGGTCAGGTGGGCAAAGCAGTGGCGGCCTTCCATCACCTGCACCACGCCCCGGTTGACCAGGTCGGCAGGCGTGAGGTTCTCGATGCGTTCGCCACGCAGCTCGATGCTGCCCTTGGTCACATCTCCGCGCTCGCCTTTGAGCAAGTTGGAAATGGCACGCAAGGTCGTGGTTTTGCCCGCGCCGTTGCCGCCCAACAAAGACACGATGCCTTGCTCTGGCACCTGCAGGGACACGCCCTTGAGCACCAAGATGACGTGGTTGTAAATGACTTCGATGCCATTCACATTCAGAACAATGTTTTTGTCGCTCATGGACTGTGCCTTTTCAAATTCTGGGGTTCAAGCCAAATGAAACCACTGCGCGCAAGGGTTTCATTTGATCTCTCCTGTACGGCAGCTGCAGGCAAGCACAAGCTTGCTGCAGCTGACAAGCTGCCGCTTGCGCGGCAGCTCGGCTCAGATCAAGACTGGCAATCCGCAGGGGTGCGGCGTGTGATCTTTTTCTCAGCGGCGTACTTGTCAGCAGCAGCCTTCACCATAGGCTTGATGATCTGCTCATCGGCCTGGTACCAGTCGCTGGAGAACTCCCACTTGCTGCCGTTCCATGTGTGGATACGGGCCCAGTTGGCACCCATGTGGTCAGCACACGATGTGGAGACGGGACGCAACACGCCCTTGAAGCCCAAGGCATCCAGCTTAGGCTGGGTCAGGTTCAGGTTTTCATAGCCCCAGCGAGCTTGCTCGCCGGTCATGACTTTGCCCTTACCGTACTTCTCTTGGGCTTGACGCACACCTTCGACCGCGAACATGGCGCTGAACAAACCGCGCATGTACAGCACTTCACCCACTTCGTCCTTGGGGCCAGTGCCTTGGTTCTTGGCGTGCAACTTCTCCAGCACTTCCTTCACGATCGCAGAGCCCTTTTCGGTGCCGTGCTGCATGGTGATGGCGTTGTAGCCTTTGGCACCCATGCCCACGTCTTTGACGTCAGGCTCGGCACCCGCCCACCACACGCCATAGATCTTCTCGCGGGGGTAGCCGGTGGCTTGTGCTTCCTTAAGCAAGGTGGAGTTCATCACGCCCCAGCCCCAGTTGACCACGTAGTCAGGACGGTCGCGGCGAATTTGCAGCCAGGTCGATTTTTGTTCCACACCAGGGTGGGTCACAGGCAGCAAGCTCAGCTTGAAGCCGTGCATGGCCGCACGCTCTTGCAAAATTGGGATGGCTTCTTTGCCGAAGGGGCTGTCGTGGTACACCAAAGCGATGTGCTTGCCCTTGAGCTTGTCAGCACCACCGGCTTTTTTGGCGATGTCCTGGATGATCACGTCACCGGCCACCCAGTAAGTGCCAGCCAAGGGGAAGTTCCACTTGAACACACCACCGTCAGCCGATTCGCTGCGGCCGTAACCTGCAGTGATCAAAGGAATCTTGTCGCTAGGGGCTTTTTCGGTCAGCGCGAAGGTGATGCCGGTGGACAAAGGCTGGAACACGGTCGCGCCGCCGTTCTTGCCTTTCAGGCGCTCGTAGCACTCCACACCACGGTCGGTAGCGTAGCCGGTTTCGCACTCTTCAAAGCTGACTTTGACGCCGTTGATACCGCCGCGGGCGTTGACCAGCTTGAGGTAGTCGACATAGCCGTTGGCAAAGGGCACGCCGTTAGGGGCGTAAGCGCCGGTGCGATAGACCAGAACGGGGAAAAACTGCTCTTTGGTTTGGGCCGTGGCCACGGTGCTGACCAGCGCACTGGCAAGACCTGCAGCCGCCACCGTGGTGGCAAGGACGAGTTGACGAAGCTTCATGGTTTGTCTCCTGTTAAAAAAAGGGAAGCACTTGGGGTAAAAAACACTCGGAAAAAACGCTGCACATCAGTGCGGGAAGGGCCACAGACGCAGCTTTTGCTTGGCCACCGACCACAACTTGGCCAGGCCATGCGGCTCCACGATCAGGAACCACACAATCAGGGCGCCAAAGATCATGAATTCGGTGTGCGACACGGCCGCTGTGGAGATGCTGACGCCCACCAGATCGCCCATCGCGGGCAAGAACTGGTTCAGGAAAATCGGCAAGATCACAATGAAGGCGGCGCCAAAGAAGCTGCCCATGATGGAGCCCATGCCACCGATGATGACCATGAACAACAACTGGAAGGAGCGGTCAATCGAGAAGGCCGCTGGCTCCCAAGAGCCCAGGTGCACAAAGCCCCACAAAGCACCTGCCACGCCCACAATGAACGAGCTCACGGCAAAGGCGCTGAGCTTGGCGTAAACGGGACGGATACCAATCACGGCAGCGGCCACGTCCATGTCGCGAATGGCCATCCACTCGCGGCCAATGGCCGAGCGCACCAGGTTTTTGGCCAGCAAACCAAACACCACCAAAAAGACCAAGCAGAACAGGTACTTTTGCAGCGGGGTATCAATGGCCCAACCGAACACATTCAGGTTGGACACCGAGACCGAGCCCGAAGCGTTGTTGTTGGTGAACCAGCCCACACGCAGGAAAGCCCAGTCACAAAAGAACTGCGCTGCCAGAGTGGCCACCGCCAAATACAAGCCTTTGACGCGCAAGCTCGGAATGCCAAAGAACATCCCGACCAAGGTGGCAAAAAATCCACCGGCCAGGAGCGCAATGATCAGAGGCATGCCCTCGATGCGGATGTAGGTGTTGTAGGCCATGTAGGCCCCCACCGCCATGAAAGCACCCGAACCCAGTGAAATCTGACCGCAATAGCCGACCAGAATGTTCACCCCCAAAGCCGCCAAGGACAAGATGAGGAAGGGGATCAAGATCGCGCGAAACATGTACTCATCAACAAGGAAGGGCACACCGATGAACGCAAAGGCAATCAGGGCAAGAATCGCCCAGCGGTCTTGTGCAATCGCAAAGATCTGCTGGTCGCTGCGGTAAGAGGTCTTGTACTGACCGTTTTCTCTGTAAAACATGTTTTTCTCTCCTTACACGCGGTCGATGATTTTTTCGCCGAACAGGCCTTGCGGACGGAACAGCAAGAACACCAGCGCCAGCACATAAGCAAACCAAATTTCGATGCCGCCGCCCACATAAGGGCCCAGGTACACCTCGGACAGCTTCTCACCCACACCGATGATCAAGCCGCCGATGATGGCGCCGGGCACCGACGTCAGACCACCCAAAATGATCACGGGCAAAGCACGCAAAGCCACGGTGGTCAGCGAAAACTGCACACCCATCTTGGAGCCCCAGATGATGCCGGCCACCAAGGCGGTGATACCAGCCACAAACCAAACAATCACCCAGATGCGGTTGAGCGGGATGCCAATCGACTGCGCCGCCTGGTGGTCATCGGCCACCGCACGCAGGGCGCGGCCGGTGCTGGTCTTTTGGAAGAACAGCGACAACACCACCACCAACAAAGCCGCGATGCAGGCCGCATACACGTCTTCGAGGTTGACCAGTACGCCACCCTGGAAGACCGAGTCGAACAAGAAAATCGGGTCCTTGGGCATGCCCACATCGATCTTGTAGATGTCGCTGCCAAAGATGGTCTGACCCAGGCCGTCCAGGAAATAGGTGATGCCCAGCGTGGCCATGAGCAAGGTCACGCCCTCTTGGTTCACCAAATGACGCAGCACCAGGCGCTCAATCAACCATGCCAGCACAAACATGATGGCCGCGGCCAACACAAAGGCGATCAGGTTGCCCAAGAACTTGTCGCTGATTCCCAGCCACTCGGGGATCCATTCCGAAAAACGGGCCATGGCCAAAGCCGCGAACAAAACCATCGCGCCTTGCGCGAAGTTGAACACGCCAGAGGCCTTAAAAATCAGCACAAAGCCCAGCGCCACCAGCGCGTAAAGCATGCCGGCCATCAGGCCACCCAACAGAGCTTCCAGAAAAAATGCCATGTCTTGTTCTCCTTAGTGGCTGGTGCCCAGATAGGCACTGATCACTTCTTCGTTGTTGCGCACTTCTTCGGGGGTTCCGTCGCCAATTTTTTTGCCGTAGTCCAGCACCACCACGCGATCAGAAATGTCCATCACCACGCCCATATCGTGCTCAATCAGCACAATGGTCGAGCCGAACTCGTCGTTCACATCCAGAATAAAGCGGCACATGTCCTGCTTTTCTTCCATGTTCATACCGGCCATGGGTTCGTCAAGCAGCAGCACTTGTGGCTCCATGGCCAAGGCGCGGCCCAAGTCCACACGCTTTTGCAGGCCATAAGGCAACTGGCCCACAGGCGTTTTGCGAAAGGCCTGGATCTCCAGAAAGTCGATGATGTGCTCGACAAACTCGCGGTGCTCTTCCTCTTCGCGTTGGGCGGGGCCAATGCGCAGCGCCTGCATGAACAGGTTGCTTTTGATGCGCAGGTTGCGGCCCGTCATGATGTTGTCGATCACGCTCATGCCCTTGAACAAGGCCAAGTTTTGGAAAGTGCGGGCAATGCCCATTTCGGCCACTTGGCGGCTGTTCATGTGGTCAAACTTTTGGCCACGGAAAGTGATGCTGCCCTCTTGCGGTTGGTACACGCCGTTGATGCAGTTGAGCATCGAGCTTTTGCCCGCGCCATTGGGGCCAATGATGGCCCGCACTTCGTGCTCGCGCACATTGAACGAAATGTCGGTCAGCGCCTTCACGCCGCCGAAACGCAAACTGATGTTGCTGACGTCCAAGATGACGTCGCCGATTTTCTTGGTCATGCTGCTGCCTTCACGGGTGTGAATGTTTTGGCGTCGGAAATCTGGAGTGTGGCGCTGACGCTGCCGGTGCGGCCGTCTTCGAACTTCACCACGGTCTCGATGAACTGCTCGGTCTTACCTTCATACAGGCCATCCACCAGCGGTTTGTATTTGTCGGCAATGAAGCCGCGGCGAACCTTGTTGGTGCGGGTCAACTCACCGTCGTCCGCGTCAAGCTCTTTGTGCAAGATCAAGAAACGCGAAACCTGGCTGCCCGCCAACAAGGCGTCTTCGGCCAAATCGGCGTTGACTTTTTCCACACACTCCTGAATGAGCTGGTAGACCTCGGGCTTTTGGGCCAGATCGGTGTAACCGGCATACGGCAGGTTGCGGCGCTCGGCCCAGTTGCCCACGGCATCAAAGTCGATGTTGAGCATCACACACACTTTTTCGCGCTGGTCGCCGTAAGCCACTACCTCTTTGATGTGCGGGAAGAACTTGAGTTTGTTCTCGACATACTTGGGCGCAAACATCGCGCCGTCGTTGGCACCGCCTTGGATGCGGCCCACGTCTTTGACGCGGTCGATGATCTTCAGGTGGCCATGGTTGTCGATGAAGCCCGCGTCGCTGGTGTGGTACCAGCCGTCGGCGGTCAACACCTCGTCGGTGGCCTTCTGGTTTTTGTAATAGCCCTTGAGCAAGCCTGGCGACTTGACCATGATCTCGCCGTTATCGGCGACCTTGATCTCAACCCCTTTGCACGGAACACCCACGGTGTCGGCACGCGCTTGGTTGTCGGGCTGCAGGCACACGAACACAGCGGTCTCGGTGGAGCCATAGAGCTGCTTGATGTTCACGCCAATCGAGCGGAAGAATGTGAACAAATCGGGGCCAATTGCCTCGCCCGCGGTGTAGGCCACACGCACGCGGCTGAAACCCATGTTGTTGCGCAAGGGGCCGTACACCATCAGGTTGCCCAAGCCATAAACCAAACGGTCCAGCAAGCCCACCGACTGGCCGTCCATCAAGGCAGGGCCCACTTTTTTGGCCACGCCCATGAAATAGTGGAACAGCTTGCGCTTGAAGCTGCCTGCGTCTTCCATGCGGATCATCACACTGGTCAACATGCCTTCGAACACTCGGGGCGGCGCGAAATAATAGGTCGGGCCAATTTCTTTCAGGTCGATGGTCACGGTGGCCGATGACTCAGGGCAGTTGACCACGTAGCCACACACCAGCCACTGTGCGTAACTGAAGATGTTCTGACCAATCCAAGCAGGCGGCATGTAGGCCAGCACATCTTCTGCGTTGGTCAGCTTGTCGAATTCAGCGCCAGCGTCAGCGCGGTCGATCAAAGAGCTGTGGGTGTGCACCACACCCTTGGGGTTGCCCGTGGTGCCCGAAGTGAAGAACATGGCCGCCACATCGGTCCAATTGGCTTTGTCCACCTCTTCGCTGAAAAACTGGGGGTGCTGTTTGGCAAACACGCCACCGGCCGCGATCAGCTCCTCGAGCGAGCCCAAACCGTCTTCGGTGTACTTGCGCAAGCCGCGTGGATCGTCGTAATAAATGTGGGTCAGCTGCGGGCACTGCTCACGCACTTCCAGCATCTTGTCGACCTGCTCTTGGTCTTCCACCACGGCAAAACGCACTTCAGCGTTGGTGATGGGGAACACGCATTCGGCAGCGGCGGCATCTTGGTACAGCGGCACAGGAATGGCGCCCAAGGACTGCGCGGCCAACATGGTGGCATATAGGCGTGGACGGTTGGAGCCCACCACGATCAGGTGCTCGCCGCGCTGCAATCCCGCCTGGTGCAAACCACAGGCCACGGACTGAACCAAGGTGGCCAGACCGGACCAAGTGATGGTCTGCCAAATGCCATATTCTTTTTCGCGCAATGCGGGCGCCGAGGGGCGCTCGGCAGCGTGCTTGAGCATCAAACGGGGAAACGTTGTTTGCATGACCTGACCTGTCTCCAAAAACGATGGATTGACTGCAATTTCACTGAACTGACGTGAATCGTAAGCAGTCATTTGACGTCAAGCTGTCGTTTGGACGACAATTCAGGGAAGACCCTTAGCTCAACTGACCCCACCCTGACAAAGTGCAGACCCGCCATGGCCAAAGAAAACAGCGTTTACCATCGGCGACGTGCGCCCACCGAAGCTGAGCTGCAGATGATTCCTTGGCTGAACCTGCTGCAAGCACACGAACGCCAGGAAATCGTGCCCCAGCTGGTGGTGAGCGACCCTCAAGTGGGCGACTATGTGTGCCGCGTGGGTCGCCCCGTGACCTATTGGTTTGGCGTAGTTTCAGGCCTGCTCAAAATGAGCACCGACAACGAAAGTGGCCAGACCATCACCTTCACCGGCGTGCCCCCTGGCGGCTGGTTTGGCGAAGGCACGGCACTCAAGCGAGAGGTGTATCGCTACAACATTCAACCCTTGCGCCCCAGCGTGGTCGCGGGTCTGCCGCTGGAGACCTTCCACTGGCTGATCGACCATTCGCTGGGCTTCAACCGCTTCATCATGCAGCAGCTCAACGAACGGCTTGGCCAGTTCATTGCAGCCCGCGAACTCGACCGCATGACCAACCCCGAATTGCGCCTGGCCCGCCACCTGGCCACCTTGTTCAACCCGGTGCTGTTTTCTGGCGTGGGCGAGGTGCTGCGCATCACCCAACAAGAGCTGGCGTATTTGGTGGGCCTGTCGCGGCAGCGCGTGAATGAGGCACTGCGGGTACTGGAGACCAGGCGTTTGATTCGGGTCGAATACGGCGGCTTGCGTATTCTCGACTTACAGGGGCTGCGCACCGCTTCTTTTTGAGCACCTTGGCGAGTCATTTGCGCGACGCCAAATGAAATGTCCTCAGCAATTACCCTGTGTTGAAAGGGATTTGGCCCGACTACGCTCCCGCTTGTTTGGTTCTTAACCCCTCACAGGAGCTTTTTGATGTTCAAGAAAATTGCAGTCTGCGCCGCCGTTTTGACACTCGGCATCGGGCAAACCATGGCCCAAACAGCCGCCCCCGCCGCGCCGCCTCCAGCCTGGAAGCAAGGCATGCCTGCTGAGATGGCCAACTCCACATTGGCCCCCCTGGCCGGCAAGCTGACGGTCACTCCCGCAGCGGACATTCCGCTGAACAAAATCAAACTGCCACCAGGCTTCAAGGTAGAGATTTGGTCGACCGGCACCCCAGGCATTCGCGCGATGAGCCGCGGTGAGAGCGGCAAAATTTATGCGGGCACACGCGGCTTGGGCCATGTTTATGAAATCAGCGACAACGGCAAAGAGCGCACCAGCCGCGTTTTGGTCGACAAACTCAACCAACCCGCCGTTACGATGCACAAAGGCTCTTTGTACGTCATGGGCATCGACAAAGTGCTGCGCTATGACGGCATCGAAGCCAACCCCAACGCACAGCCGGTGGACATGACCACCGCCTTCCAGCTACCACCCCTGCAACACCACAACTGGAAATACCTGAGCTTTGGCCCTGACGGCAAGTTGTACGTGCCTTTTGGTGCTCCTTGCAACATCTGCGAGCCCGGTGCTGAATACGCACAAATTCGCCGCTACAACGCCGATGGCTCGGGCATGGAAGTCGTCGCTAAGGGCGTGCGCAACACCGTGGGTTTTGACTGGCACCCCGTGACCAAAGAACTGTGGTTCAGCGACCACGGCCGTGACTGGATGGGTGATGACGGCCCAGAAGACGAACTCAACCGAATGTCCAAAACTGGCTTGAATTTCGGCTTTCCTTATTGCCATGCCAACGGTGTGGCTGATCGCGACATCAAAAAGGACAAGCCTTGTGATGGCGTGACCTTGCCCGTGACCACCATGGGGCCCCACGCTGCGGTGATGGGTGTGCATTTCTACACCGGCAACATGTTCCCCGCCGAGTACAAAAATGCGCTGTTCGTGGCCCGCAAAGGCTCTTGGAACCGCACGAAAAAATTCGGCTTTGACGTGGCCATGGTCAAAACCGACGCTGAAGGCAAAGCCGCACAGGTCACGCCCTTCATGACCGGCTTCAAGGACGACAGCGACAACAGCTTCTGGGGCCGCCCCACTTACATGCTGCAAATGCCCGATGGCGCCCTGCTCGTTTCTGACGAGCAATTGGGTGCCATCTACCGCATCTCGTATGCCAAGTAATGCCCCAAGGCCCATCAGGGCGCTGGCAACAGCCGCCCTGGTTCTGAGCACGGGCTGCCTGGCCTGGCCTGTGATCGCGCAACCCGCGCAGCCAGGACGGGCCGTGGCCAATGCCCAGGTCAAAGCGCCCGAACGCGCCGCCCTGTGCATGGCCTGCCACGGCCCACAGGGGGTTTCGCCAACCCCCAACATTCCGTCTTTGGCCGCTCAGCCCAAAACTTATCTGGAAAACAAACTGGTCCTGATCCGCGAAGGCTTGCGAGAGATCCCCGCCATGAAAGGCACGCTGGACGGCGTGCCCGACACCGAATTGACCGCTTTGGCCCAGTATTTTTCTGCTCAAGCTGCCCCGCCGGTCGCCACGGCCAAGCCAGATGCGCAAAGCTTTCAACGCGGCCAAGCGCTGGCCAAAAGTGCGCTGTGTGGCACTTGCCACTTGCCCGACCACCGAGGGCGCGACCAAGTGCCCCGCCTGGCCAGCCAGCACGAAACCTACTTGCGCAACGTGATGCAGGAATACCGTGACAACCCCGGCCCTGGCCGCGACACCGTCATGGCCGCTGCGCTCTACGGCATCAGCGACGCACAACTCAAGGACCTGGCGCACTTTTTTGCGCGAAGCCCCTGAAGGGTGGTGATCAAAAAAGGGACAATGGGGCCCCTGACCTGTTGGCCCCTTTTTGGGCCCCTTTTTTGACCCTTCAAGCCACATGACCCAGCCCCCCGCTTTCAAACGCG
>JAKFXJ010000355.1 GCA_021731425.1 Limnohabitans sp.
GGGGTACGCAGAAATCGGCCCCCGCCCACGGGGCCCCTCGACAGAGTGGTGCGGCAAGCGCTGAACAGTAGAAATAAAAAAAGGAGACAAGGATATGAAGGACTGGAACCAACTGCTGCCCAGCAGCCATACCGATACCTTTGCGCGCGACCGGCTGCCGCCGCAGGATCAACTGCCGGTGTTCATGGCGGATCGGCCTGAGCTGGACTACCCGGACCAGATCAACTGCGCGGTGGAATTGGTGGACCGCCATGTGCAGGCAGGCCGAGGCGAGCGCATCGCGCTGCATGGCGTGAGCGACTTCAACAAGGGCGGCGGCGACTTCAGTTGGACGTATGCGCAGTTGCAAGACAAGAGCAACCGCATCGCCCAGGTGCTGACACAAGACATGGGCCTCGTGCCCGGCAACCGCATTTTGCTGCGCGGCGGCAACAGCCCCATGATGGCCGCTTGCTTGCTGGGCGCGCTCAAGGCGGGCCTGGTGGCGGTGCCCACCATGCCGCTGCTGCGTGCGGGTGAGTTGGCACAGATCATCGACAAAGCCCAGGTCAGCGCCGCCCTGTGCGACAGCCTGCTGGCCGACGAACTGCAGCACTGCATGACGCCCGGTCACGCCAGCCACATGGCCAGCTTGCAGCAATTGGTGCAGTTCCGCAGCGATGCGCCTGATGGCCTGGAGCAGCGCATGGCGCAGCAATGTGGCGCGTATACCGCCCACCCCACCAGTCGCGACGACGTGTGTCTGATCGCTTTCACCAGCGGCACCACAGGCAAGCCCAAAGGCACCATGCACTTCCACCGCGATGTGCTGGCCATGTGCGATCTGTTCCCGCGCCACATCTTGCAGATGGACGAGAACGATGTGGTGTGTGGCACGCCGCCGATTGCCTTCACCTTCGGGCTGGGCGGTCTGTTGGCGTTTCCGCTGCGCTATGGCGCGAGCACCGTGCTGCTCGAAAAGCACACGCCCGAGACCTTGATGCAGACCATTGCCAAGTACCGCGCCACGCAGTGCTACACAGCACCCACCATGTACCGCCAGATGGCGACGCTGGCCAAAGGCGTTGATCTCTTCAGCCTCAAGCACCCTGTCTCGGCAGGCGAGGCCTTGCCCGACGCCACCCGCCAGCTGTGGAAGCAGGCCACGGGCATCGAGATGACCGATGGCATTGGCGGCACCGAAGTGATCCACATCTACATCTCGAGCGCGGGCGCGCAAGTGCGCCCCTGCAGCATTGGCCAAGTGGTGCCCGGCTATGTGGCGCAGATCGTGGGTGACGACATGCAACCCGTGCCCCCTGGCACCGTGGGGCGCCTGGCCGTGCGCGGCCCCACAGGCTGCAAATACCTGGCCGACCCGCGCCAGCAAGACTATGTGAAAGACGGCTGGAACCTGCCCGGCGACACCTTTGTCATGGACGCCGACGGCTACTTCAGCTACCAAGCGCGCAACGACGACATGATCATCTCGGCGGGCTACAACATCGCAGGCCCCGAGGTGGAGGGCGCTTTGCTGCAACACCCGGCCGTGGCCGAATGCGGTGTGGTCGGCATGCCCGACGAAGACCGTGGCCACATCGTGCAGGCCTATGTGGTGCTCAAGCCCGGCCACACGGGCGACGCGGCCATGGAAAAAGCCTTGCAAGAACACGTCAAGCAAACCATCGCCCCGTTCAAGTACCCGCGCAAGGTGGTCTTTTTGGACGCCTTGCCCCGCACCGAAACCGGCAAACTGCAGCGCTTCAAGCTGCGTCAAATTTCTTAAGGAGCCCACCATGTTCAACGTCTTGCAACCCGAAGGCTGGGCACCCGCCAAAGGCTATGCCAACGGCATCGAAGCGCGTGGCCGCATGGTGTTCGTCGCGGGCATGATCGGCTGGAACGGCCAAGCCCAATTCGAGACCGACGACTTTGTGGCCCAGTGCCGTCAGGCCCTGCAAAACATTGTTGACACACTCGCGTGCGCAGGCGCTGGCCCGCAGCACATGGCCCGCATGACCTGGTACGTCAAAGACAAGAAGGAATACCTGGCGCGTGGACGCGAGCTGGGCAAGGTCTATCAGGAAGTCATTGGCAAGAATTACCCGGCCATGACGCTGGTGCAAGTGGCTGATTTGGTGGAGGACCGGGCGTTGGTGGAGATTGAGGTCACGGCGGTGGTGCCGGAGTGAGCGAAAAAGGCCTTGGTGAGAAGCAGCAGAAAGCCTAGATCGATTGGCAGGTTTAGGCTGAGAGCAGCCTGCGGTACGAATTAAGACACGGTATGTATCCGACTCAACTCAGTCATTGACTAAAAATGAATAAATACCGTAATAATCGTGAATCTTGGTAGCCCATTCTTGGAGAAGACAGCCACGTGAAATAAGGTCGTCAACGTATAAATTGATCAACGTATCCTTCACCAAGTCCAATAGCAGTGTAGTGAGTCCGACACTTATCGATACGTGTAAATACATCATCGTACCCAGTGCAATTTCCGTCAGGATCAACATAGATCATTGCACCGTTCACTTGGAATAGCGTAATCATCTCTTCGGTATCGGGGTCTACAACCAGCGTATGGGTTTCGCCAGGAGCCTCATACACATATCCGCCTTCAGTCGCTGTCCAATCGTGCTCCAAGTAACGCCACTTGCCTTTGATCACATAGCCGTGGACGGGTTGAGGATGGCGATGACGCGACAGCACCCCAGCTTTACGAACCTTGAGCAAGTTCATCCAGTAGCCACGTGATGCGCTCAAGCACAGCGGCCGAAACCAAACGTTGTCATCGACTGGGACCCAAATGCGGTCGTCTTGTGGAATGACGTTTGGAATCACCAATTCAGGCGGAGACTCCTTAGGCATTGGATGCTTGTAAGGTTGCCATTTTTGTGAGTCCATTGGAACAGGCTGTGTCATGTTTTCTCCAAATTCAGTTAATTAAATATCCACCGTCTACCGGCAAAATCACACCAGTCACGAATTCGGCGCCATTGCTGGCAAGAAAAAGGACTGGACCAGCAATATCTTCAGGTGTACCCCAACGGCCCATGGGGGTTCGACTCAGAATAGGTTTAGAGCGCTCTTCGTCTTCTTGCAAGGCTTTAGTCAAAGGTGTTGCAATCCAACCCGGAGCGACAGCGTTGACTCGAACGCCTGCCTTTGCATACGCAATGGCTAGAGATTTTGTCAACTGTGCTATGCCACCCTTGCTTGCGCTGTAGCCTGGCACCAGAGAACCGCCAAAGAAACTAAGCATCGAAGCAGTGTTCACGATGCAACCACGACTTTTTGTCAACATGGGCAGTGCAGCTGAACATGTACGCATGGTCCCATTGAGGTTGATATCAATCACTTTTGCAAATGTTTCAGGATCATGCTCTTCGCCACGTTTAATTACTCCAGCACAATTAATTAGTACGTCGAGCTTTTCCTGTAAATTAAAGAAGCCTTTGACCGATGATTCACTTTGAACATCAAGTGCTTCAAAGTCAATTCCGGTATTGTCATGAGACCAGGCTTGGGAAACCTCAGCGTCAGTGGCTCCTGTTGCTTTTACTCTTGCGCCTGCGTTGGCAAAAGCCTGAGCTATTGCCAAGCCTATGCCACTTGTTCCTCCGACAACTACAACGTACTTTCCACTAAAGCGATCAGAAGAATTGGAAGAATTAACGGTCATGATGGATATTGGCTCGTACTATTGGAAAATAGGTTGCAGCGGCACAGCGCAATCTTCTTCAGCGATCCTTCTTTAGATTCGCGATGACTTTGTCTTTATGGGGAATCGGTTCTACCGCCCCATAACCTTCGGTGGAAAGAGCAGCTGCTGTGGCCGCATACAAACCTGCCTGAGCGGGTGAATCACCCTGCAGTAAACGATGGACAAACGATCCGCCAAATGTGTCGCCAGCACCTGTCGCATCAACAGGTATGCACTCAAGCGGTGGCACTTCCCAGAGCTGCGTACCATCGCTAATTAGTGCACCCTTGTCGCCCATTTTCAGCGCAACAAGAGGTGCGCCCCACTCGTGGCAGATTTCGATGATTGAATTTGGATTGTCTTTCCCAGTGATGACGGTCATATCATCCAAGCTGGGAAGACAAATGTCACAAAGAGAAATTGCGTGACGAGTATTCTTCTTTGCCTCTTCTAATGACCAGAGCTTCAATCGCAAATTTGTATCAAAGGAAACCAAGACGTGGTTATCTCTTGCAATACGAACAGCCTCCCAGCATGTCTGTCTTGCGCCTTCAGAAATAGCAAGTGAAATCCCCGAGAAATGGAGCGCTTTAGCGTTGCGAATTCTTTCAGCATCAAGGTCATCTGGTTGCATCAAGCTGGCAGCCGAGTCTTTGCGGAAAAAATGGAAATGATGCCCCTGAGTGTCGTGGGTAACGAAATAAATTGCAGTGAAAGCTTCATTGTTTTTTTTGACACCTGCATGATCGATACCCTCTTTGTCCCAAAGCTGCCGCAGCATTTGGCCATAAGGGTCATTGCCGATCGCGCTGAGGTATCCAACTCGCGCTCCTTGTCGAGCTGCAGCAACAGCAAAGTTCGAGGTGTCTCCACCGAAACCTTGAAGGAATATCCTGCCAGACTGTTGGCCCGTCTGATTAAATTCGACCATGGGTTCACCCAAGGCCACCAGCTCGGGCCAACTCACTTCAGATTCGGCCATACTTAGCCAGACCTTTTAGTAGAGATTTTTCTGCAATGATCAATTTGGCTTGCTCTAGCTCGCGTGCATCGATTTCTTGTGCCATCAAAAGAACTTCTTGAGCTTTTGCTTGAGGAACGACTACTACGCCATCTACATCGCCCACTATGATGTCTCCGGGATGTACGATGACGCCGCCAACACACACTGGGACCTGGGAAGCAACAGTCTTGTACCTTCCCAAAGTTGTACCTGGACTTACTTCACGTGCGTACACCGGAAATCCGTAATCACGTCGGATCTCTGTTAAGTCACGAACAGAGCCATCAAGTACTGCACCAGCATGACCATTGGCCACTGCGCCAGCGGTCATGAGTCCGCCCCAGACTGCCACCTCTGATTGACCGCCCTCGATAGATATCACAATGACACTTCCTGCCGAGGCTTCATCGATTAAATCAAGGGCATGTTGGGGTGGTAAAAATTCATCAGTAGCAGATTCCAGAACGGTTGCGGCTGGGCCACAGATGCGCTTGTCGTTGATGCGAGGCTTGATGTAACTATCCATATAGCCACGCTTGCCACATACCTTGTCGACTGCGTCTGCCACAGATGCGATGGCAACTTGGCCAAAAGCTTGAATCAGTTCGTTTGTAGTCATTTGATCATCTCAATTAAATTAAATGTTCAGCTCCATCACCAGGGATTGAGCCAGTTTTTTGGGGGTTGTCCACACAAAACGCGAACCGCTTCCTCGGCGGCTTTACGTTGCAAATCTCGCATTGCTTCTTGGCTGTACCAGCCGATATGGTTGGTAACGACGACGTTATCTAAACCGAAAATCGGGTGGCTGACGTCTGGCGGTTCCGGATCAAACACATCTAAGCCCGCGCCTAGTATCTTTTTCTCACGCAATGCAGAAGCCAGTGCGTCAAGATCGATCAAGCCTCCTCTTGCTGTGTTGACCAAAATTGCTGTCGATCGCATCAATGAAAGACGTTTGGCATTGATCAGATGTCGCGTCGAAGCCGTGAGTGGTGCATGCAGCGAGATCAAATCAGCCTGCGCGCAAATTTCATCCACACTGGCCTGTTGTACGCCGACTGGAAAAACTGCCGATGGGTCATGAACCAGTACACGGTCAAAACCAAATCCAGCCAATTTTTCATGAGTCATGCGGGCAATACGCCCATAACCGATGAGCCCTAGGGTTCGACCACGCCAGCGATACATCGGCGCTGTCACACCAGTACTCCATCGACCTGCGCGCACGTCACGATCGTGAACACGGATGTGTCTCGATACGGACAAAGCCAATGCAACAGCCTGAGAACTGACTTCATCAATACCGTAATCGGGAACGTTAGCGACCATGATCTGACGCTTTCGAGCAGCGTCTTGATCAATGTTATCGACACCGATTCCATAGCGAATGATTGCTTTACATCGATCCATTTCAGCAATCACACTCGCGGGCACTGGTGTTTCTCTTACAAGAACCACATCGGCATCAGATACTGCGTTCAGAACTTTGCTTGTATCTCCATTGCAGGGACGCAGAAAGAATTTCGCGCCCTGAGCCTCTAAGAGTTTGGTTTCTTGGTCATACGCCTCGTAGCCATCATCTATGGCTACGACACACAGTACATCCGCAGAGAGTTTAGGACTCAGGACGCTCATTTTTTATCGATTTACTTCTTTGCTGCAGCATTTGCTGCAGTTAGCAACTTGTCAGCCCATTCTTTGCTGACCTCAGCATCAAGGTATGACTTGACTGCCGGCTGTGCCAAACGACGGAATCGTTCAATGTCGGTTGGTGTCAATTCAGTGACCGTCATGCCCTTTTCGGATAGGACCTTCTTGGCAGAGAGATCTTGCTCGCGAGTCATATCACGATGGATTTTTTGAGCCTTCAAAACGCCCTCATCGACTGCTTTTTTCTCTGCAGCAGAGAGCCCGTTGTAAAAGCGATCATTGATCAGGTAAGCGTGCAGACTGTAGACGTGACCGCCGAGTGAAACATGTTTTTGATGCTGAAATAGACTTCCCGCAAGGATGTTTGTCACCCCGTTTTCTTGTCCATCGGCAGTGCCCTGTGCCAGCGCAGCAGGCAGTTCACCCCAGTCAATCGCTGTAGGACTTGCACCCAAGGATTCCACCAGTTTGACGAAGACAGGGCTGGGCTGTACCCGCATCTTCAGCCCCTTCATGTCGTCTGGCGTACGAATGGGCCGCTTACTGTTGGTGAAGTGACGGATTCCATTATCCGCATATGCAGCCAACCGGATACCTGTACGTTTGCGCATATCTTCTGCCAGGTCTTTTCCAAACTGACCATCAAGGACTGCATAAGCGTGTGCATGATCATTGAAAAGGTACGGCAGCCCGAAAATATTGAATGTCTTGTAGACACCAGGAATGCCGCCATCGTGTACAACCGCCATCTCAACAGTACCCAGGCGCAAGCCTTCCATCACTTGCTGAGCTGGACCTAGTTGTCCTGCGGGGTAAATTTCTACTTTCAATGAGCCGTTTGTCGACTTTTCCACATGCTCTTTAAAGGCAAGAGCAGCAACATGTTTGGGCTGATCGTTTTTACCTGGCTGGTAGTGCCCATACTTGATGAGTTTTTCAGCCATGGCTGGCAAAGAAATCGCCATTGCGGCCGTTGCAACGGCAACCATAAACGGCAGTCTACGTAGTTTCATTGATGTCTCCTTCATGGGTAATTAACGGACAGGGGGGGGAATTAGTTTGGGTATCCCAAGGTATTTGGAAGCCAGATCGAAAGTTGAGGTAGATACGTGAGCATCAGCAAGACGATTAGTAAGGCGATGAGCATTGGTTTGGCTTCTTTCATCATGGGGCCCATGCGAACACCTGAAACTACGGATGTGACAAATAGCAGGCCTCCAACTGGCGGCGTCACCATTCCCAAAGTCAAATTCACAATCACCACAATCGCAAAGTGAAGCGGATCCAATCCAGCGCCATCAGCAAGTGGGGCAAGAATCGGCACCATGATCATCACGCCAGGTAGAGGCTCAATGAAAATACCAACAAGAAGTAAAAGAATATTGATTGCGAGAAGGAGCGTGAATGAAGACAGCTCCATAGCAGCAATCCAACCCGCTACCTGCTGAGGGATTTGTCCTACTGTCAATACCCAAGCGAATACTGCCGAGGTAGCTACGATGAACAGAATCGAGGCACTCATCAATGCAGTGCGATAGAGAATCGCTGGAAGCATCTGCATCTGCAATGTTCCGTAGACAAACTTTCCCACTATCACAGCGTATAAAACGGCTGCAGCCGAGGCCTCCGTCGGCGTAAATACTCCAAAGTGGATACCACCAAGAATGATGACCGGAAGCATCAGTGCAGGAAATGCCCGAACAAAAAGTGTCAGGATCGGCGTTGTTTCAATCATCTCTGGCGGCGATCTGTATCCCCGCGAAACACTCACGAAATGATTAACAATCGCCAATGCCAGCGCAATGATCAACCCAGGAATGACACCCGCCAAAAACAGACCTGTCATGGTCACGCTGTTGTCTGTCAGCGCATAGACAATCATGATGATTGAAGGCGGAATGATCGGCCCGACAATCGCGGTACAGGCCGTCAAGGCAGCTGCGTATGAATCGGCATAGCCTGCCTTTTTCATCATCTTGATCATCATCGACCCCGGCCCTGCAGCATCCGCAAGGGCTGAGCCACTGATGCCAGAGAAAAATGTCAACGTAAGAATGTTGGCATGACCTAATCCACCGCGCCGCGCTCCCACCAGACGCGCTGCAAATTTGAGAAGAACATCGGTCAGCGCACCACCTGACATCAACTCAGCCGCGAGGATAAAAAAAGGTATTGCAAGTAGTGGAAAGCTATCTAGGCCACTAAACAAGTTCTGCATTACTACAAGTGCAGGCAAACCCTTCATCCACACAGCGACCAGGCCTGCTACAACCATCGCAAATGCGATTGGCATGCCAAGAGCCATGGTTACGAGAAAGGTCAGTCCAAGAATGGTTGTCATGATTTTTTTCTTTAAAGGGCTTGCGGGTCAAAGCCATCGGCATGCTCAAACTCACCGAGCGTGATCCATTTCCGAGCCACACCTGCGAGATGAGCCAACGTCAGCGTCAAACCGATTGGCAAAGCCAGGTACACCTTGCCCAACGACCATCCAAGGACTGGAGACTCTTGGTACCACGCAAATTCCACGTACTCGATACCAAGCCATATGAGTGATATAAGAATTGCACTGACCATCGCCACTATCAGTGCCCTTAGATAACGAGCGCTTGCCTTTGGCAGTGCTTGTCCAAGCGTGTCAATCGCGATGTGACCACCAACCCGCAACGTTGGACCGGCACCCAGGAATGCTGTCCAAATCATCATGTATCGCGTGGCCTCCTCGACCCATGGGAAGGAGTGTCCAAAGACATAGCGCGAAATGACATTCACGATCACTAGGACTGCCATCACGGCAACCAGAACAATCAACGCCCAACGATTCCAGAACACTAAGGCGCTGTCAGCCTTAGCGACGAGGCTGGTTGAGGTGGGTGTGTCTGCTTTTTGATTGAACATGCCCAAATCATATCTGATATATCAGATGTCAAATTCAGGAGAAACCCTATAATCTGCAACATGTCTGCACCAAACCCTCCTCTCGAACGACCACTTCTGCTCACCGACATCGTGTGCGAACGTGTTCGAACAGCCATAGTGCAAGGTGAACTCAAGCTTGGTGAACAGGTTTCCGAGGCTCAATTGGCTACCTGGCTTGGCGTGAGCAAGACACCAGTTCGAGAATCTCTGCTACGTCTCAAAAGCGAAGGATTAGTGGATATACAACCCCAGCGCGGAAGCTTTGTATTTCGTCCTGATGCGAAACAGGTCAATCAGTTGTGCCTTTATCGGGCGATGACTGAAACTGCCGCTCTGCGCTCTGCAATGGAGAACAATCGGGCGGACTTACTCAATGGCATGAAGGATTGCGTTGATGAGATGCACCAGGCAGAAGCCATTGCTGACCTAAAAGCCCTAGCTCGGATCGACATGGAGTTTCACAATCAGTTTTTTCTTCACTGTGATGACCCTTACCTTCGTTCTGGCTATGCGGTAATCCGATCCCAACTGGTAGCGCTTCGCCACCGGGCTCCAATTGGCAATGCGGTCAGCAGTCACCAGATACTGGTTGATGCCGTTGGTGCAAACGCTATTGATGAAGCCTGCAATCTGCTTCGAGAGCACGTACTTGAAAATGAGACAAGGTATCTGACTGCTTGCTCTATTAGTTGTGTCAGCCGGTAGGGTTTGGCTTTCGCCTTTGTGCTGGACCAAGACCCGAATCAAATCCAACAAGGCGTTCAGCAAAAGCGACCGTCGTTTTCTGGCCGACTGCAGACCTACTCGGCCCGTAGTTGGCTGACCGCTTCCGCTGCAACGCAGCCATTGAGTCTTAGCCATATCCACTTGCCGCAGAGACCGGCAACAAATGGTTCACCCAAACCTAAAGCTCAAAATTTTGGCTGTGCTCATGCGCGCTCAAGTATTGCCATGCGCCGCAATCAAGCTCTCCAGCATGAGCTTGAGTTGATGGGCCGGTTCCGACCCCAAAGCAGACACCACCTGCGCTTCGTGCGCTTTGGCTTGCTTCAGCAGGGGCTGCACTTTGCGCCTACATGCGGCTGTTAGGCTGACCAGGCTTTGCCGTTTGTCGTGTGCGGCGTCGCAACGCTTGACCCACCCGGCGTCTTGCATGCGGCCCACCAGCTTGGTCACGGTGGGTTGTTTGGCTAGCACGATGCTGGCGAGTTCGTTGATGCTCAAACTGTCTTTGCCCGACAGGCTGGCCATGACGCGCCACTCCATTAGGCTCAGGCCGCTGGCCTCGACCACGGCGTGGAATTCGCTCGAAATCAAATGGCTGGCGCGTGCCAGCAAGTAAGCCAGGTAGTCGTCGACAAAGCCTGGCGTGCTGCTCATGGCAGGGCCACAGTGGTGCTGAACTGACCGCCCTGGTAAACGAGTGGGGCTGAGCCATCGCTGAAGCCGCAGCGTTCCACCTCGCCCACAAAAATCACATGGTCGCCTTCTTCGTGGCGGCTGCGGTTGTGGCATTCAAACCAGGCCAGAGCGCCATCCAAAATGGGCAAACCCGACTCGCCCAGCTTGTAAGCGGTGTCGGCAAAGCGGTCGCCCTTGCCGAAGGCAAAACGGTTGCAGACATCGAGCTGATCGGCGGCCAGCACGTTCACCACGTAATGCGTGCCCGCATGGAACAGCGGGGCGCTGCTGGCGCCTTGTCCCAGGCTCCACAGCACCAGCGGGGGCGTGAGCGACACCGAGTTGAATGAGCTGGCGGTGATACCCACAAAGCTGCTGCTGGCCGAATCGCCCTTGTGTGCGCCGGGCACAAAGGTGGTGATGACGGTCACCCCCGTGGCAAAGCGCGACAGTGCTTGCTTGAAATGCGGTGTTTCAAAGTCTGGACTGAGCGCTTTGATGTGAGATGGGGGGGCTTGGTGCATGGGTGGATGATAGTTGAATTGCATGAATTTTCATATAAACTGACCATTCATGTCTGCAGGAGAACCGTTCAGAGCTGCAGGCCAAGGAGACAAGCATGCTGGTGGAACGAATCGAAAACAGGTGGCTCGCGGCGTTTACACGCACTTTCAAGCTGTGCAAGGTGCAGCCTGGCGAAGTGGTGGCTATTTTGGCCGAAACCCAATCACGCCGGGTCAACGTGGACTTGGCCCGTCTCGCGCTGGAGGCCATGGGTGCCCGCGTGTTCGAAGTGACTTTGACCACGCCTGCACTCACCGCCCCCGCGCCCGTACGCTCCACAGGCGCCAGCGACGCGATTGGCCAACTCGGCCCCGTGGTGGCAGCTCTCGCCCGCGCCGACATGGTGGTGGACTGCACCGTCGAAGGCCTGCTGCACGCGCCCGAGTTGCCCACCATCATGAAGGGCGTGGACGGGCACATGCCGCGCCTGCTCATGGTGTCCAACGAGCACCCTGAAATTTTGGAGCGCACTGTGCCCGATCCGGCGCTCGAAGGCGTGGTGCGTGCCGCCATGACGAAGCTCCGTGCTGCGCAACAAATGCACGTCACGTCTGCCGCAGGCACCGACCTGCGCGTGAACCTGAAACATGGCGACAAACAAGCGGTGATCGGTGGTGTGTGGGGCTTTTGCCCCAAGCCGGGCATGGTGTCGCACTGGCCTGCCGGGCTGGCGCTGGCTTTCCCCGCAGCGGGCAGTGTCAACGGCACGCTGGTCATGGCCCCGGGCGACGTGAACCTGACCTTCAAAAGCTATTTGCGCGACACGATCCGCCTGACCATCGAGAACGACAGTGTGGTCGCCATCCAGGGGCAGGGCGTGGATGTGGACATGATGCGTGGCTATTGGAAAGCCTGGGAAGACGCTGAGGGCCACCGCGCCGCTTATGCCGTCTCGCATGTGGGCTTTGGCCTGAACCCGGCGGCGCGTTGGGATGCCATGGCGTTCTACGACAAGCGCGACTGCAACGGCACAGAGTTGCGTGCCTTTGCGGGCAACTTTTTGTATTCGACCGGGGCGAACGAGGTGGCGGGCCGCCACACGCTCGGCCACTTTGACCTGCCCATGCGTGGCTGCACCGTTCGGCTCGACGACACGGTGGTGGTTGATGCGGGCCAAGTCGTGAGCGCGGCGCTGGCATGAACTCGCCAGCATTCACCGACGTGGGTTTGCCCACACAGCCTGCGGTGGTGTTCTTGCACGGCGTGGGCGGTGGCCGACACGGCTGGGCAGCGCAGCAAGCGCATGTGGCCGCTTTGGGTTGGCGCAGCCTGGCCTGGGACATGCCCGGTTATGGCGACAGCCCCATGGTCACCCCTTATGACTTCGCCCACTTGGCGCAAGCCCTCTGGCAGATGCTGGACGCAGCGCACATTGACCAAGCCGTGTTGGTGGGCCACAGCATGGGAGCCATGGTCGCCCTGCAAGCCTGGACGCAAAAACCTGAGCGCATTCGTGGCCTGCTGCTGGCTGCCAGCAGCCCGGCTTTTGGCAACAGCGACGGTGATTTTCAAAAGCAGTTTTTGGCGCAGCGCCTGGCCCCGCTGGAAGCGGGCAAAACCATGGCTGACATCGCCGACAAGCTGATCCCCACCATGGCGGCACCCGGTGGCGCTGCAAGCCAGTTGATCCCTGCGCACCAAAGTATGTCGGCCGTGCCGCCCGCCACTTACCGCGCCGCGCTGCATGCGCTGGTGCAGTTTGAGCAACGCGCCGCTTTGCCCACCCTCTCCGTGCCTGTGCTGTGCCTGGCCGCAGAGCATGACCGCACCGCACCGCCCACCGTGATGGAACGCATGGCGCAAAAGATCCCCGGTGCGCGATACGCCAGCCTGGCCGGTGCAGGGCATTTGCTGCATTACGAACAGCCCAAGGCGTTCAACGCCGAACTCGAAAAATTTCTGAAGGACGTGAAACCATGACCGACGTGCAAGCCCCCTCTCAAACAGACGTCATGCCCATCTGTGGCGACGACTACCCCCTGACCGAGAAGCAGCAAAAGCTGATGGCGCTGGCCCGGCAACTGGGCCGCGAGAAGTTCGCCCCCCGCGCCGCGCAGCTCGACCGCGACGCGCAGTTCCCATTTGCCAACTACGACGACATGCGCGACTCCGGCCTGCTGGCGCTGTGCGTGCCCGAAGCGCATGGCGGCCAGGGGGCCGATTACGCAACGTATGCCATGGTCTCGGCCGAGATCGGCCGCTACTGCGGCGCCACCGCGCTCACCTTCAATATGCACGTTTGCACCATGCTTTGGAGCGGCTTGTTGTCTGAAGACCTGGAGATGACGCCCGAGCAACGCGCCTCACACCGCACGCACCAGGCCACCCACTTTGCGCGGGTGGTGAAAGGCGGTGCGATTTACGCGCAGCCTTTTTCAGAAGGCGGCGCAGCGGCCTCAGGCGCACAACCCTTCGGCACCCTCGCCGTCAAGGTCGATGGTGGCTGGAAGATCAACGGCAAAAAAATCTTCGCCTCCCTGTCGGACGCTGCCGATTACTTTGGCGTGCTCTGCACCGAGAAAAAAGAGGGCGCTGACCTCTCGCGCCGCGACACCTTGTATCTGGCCATTCCCCGCACCGCGCCGGGCCTGACGATCGAAGGTGACTGGGATCCGCTGGGCATGCGCGCCACCGTGTCGCGCAATTTGATTTTCAAAGATGTGTTCGTGCCCGACGACGCGGCGCTCATGCCGCAAGGCCTGTACTTCCAGGCCGCCAGCCGCTGGCCGCACATGTTCATGACGCTCTCGCCCACCTACATGGGCATCGCGCAAGCGGCGTATGACTTCACCGTGGCTTATTTGCGTGGCGAAATGCCGGGCACGGGCCCCGTCAAGCGCCGCCAGTTCGCGACCAAGCAGATCGCCGTGGCCGAAATGTTCATCAAGCTCGAACAAACCCGCAACCTGTTCTTGCGCGCCATTGAAGACGCCAAGGTGGACCCGAGCAAGTCGACCCGCCTGCGGGCCTACGCCGCGCAGTACACCATCATGGAAAACGCGCAAGACATCGCCCGCTTGGCCATCCGAACTTGCGGCGGTCAGTCCA
>JAKFXJ010000283.1 GCA_021731425.1 Limnohabitans sp.
CTGAAAACCCTGGCCACCGTCGGCGCTTTTGCCGTGGGCGCCATGACCGTGCTAGGCAGCACTGCGGTGCAGGCCCAGCAAAAACTCAAGTGGGCCCACGTCTACGAGACCTCTGAGCCCTACCACACCGAATCGGTGTGGGCTGCTGGAGAGATCAAAAAGCGCAGCAATGGCAAGTTCGACATCCAGGTTTTCCCCGCCTCCACGCTGGGCAAAGAAACCGACATCAACCAAGGCCTGACCCTGGGCACGGTGGACATGATCATCAGCGGCCCTTCTTTTGCGGCCCGAACCTACCCACGTTTTGGCATTGCTTACTACCCCTTCATCTTCCGTGATGGCGACCACCTGATTGCCTACTCCAAGAGCCCCGTTTTCCAAGAGATGGTCAACGAATTCCGCAGCAAAACTGGCATCCAGGTCACGGCCTACACCTACTACGGCGCACGCCACACCACCGCCCAAAAACCTTTCACCAACTGCGCTGGCATGAAGGGCCTGAAGATCCGCGTGCCCGATGTGCCCGCCTACCGCGCCACACCTGAGGCCTGCGGCGCCAACCCCACACCGATTGCTTTTGCCGAGGTGTACCTGGCCCTGCAAAACGGCACCGTGGAAGCGCAAGAAAATCCCTTGACCACCATCGAAGCCAAGAAGTTCTTTGAAGTGCAAAAGGCGATCATGCTCACCGGCCACATCGTGGACGGTTTGACCACACAAATTGCGCCGCACGTCTGGAACAAGCTCAGCGATGCCGAGAAGAAGATGTTCACCGAAGTGACGCAAGAAGCCGCTGTGCGAGCCACCGCCAAGATCAAAGCCCGCGAAGCCGAGTTGGTGGACGAGTTCAAGAAAAAAGGCCTGCAAATCGTGCAAGTGGACCGCAAGTCGTTCCAAGACGCTGTGCTGAAAAACAAGCCCCTGACCTCCATGGGTTTCACACAGTCTGACTTCGACAAGATCCAAGCGGCCAAGTAAGGCGCTCGCCCGTCAGGTTTTGTGCCAATGGCACAGGCCTGACGCTTTGGCCAAGCTATGCAGACCGAACTCACTGAGTTCGGTCTGCTCATGCGGCCAAGTTTTCGATCCCTAGGACACCCCATGAGCAACCTCCCCGACCTCGATGCCATGCCCAAAGTCATGGGTGACGATGGCCAGTTTCACGCCACCGACGACGACGTCGATCTGTCGGGCACACCCATCGAAGCTTGGGTGGCCTTGGCCTTCTTTTGGGCATTGGGCCTCACCGTTTTTTACCAATTTTTCACGCGCTATGTCTTGAACGACTCGGCCTCTTGGACGGAAGAGATTGCACGCTATCTGCTTATTGCTACCGTGTTCACAGGGGCCACGATAGGCGTGGCCAAAAACAACCACATTCAAGTGGACTTTTTCTTTCGCTTCATGCCCGACTGGATGGGCCGCGCCATGGGCGTAGTGGTCGATGTGATGCGTACCGCCTTCTTTGCGGCCGCCACCTTCCTCACCGGCCAGATGATGGAAAAACTGGGCAGCTACAAGATGACCATCATCGACTTGCCCATGAATTTGGTTTATGGCGTGGTGCTGGCCGGTTTTGCGGCCATGTGCTTGCGCTCCATCTGGGTGACCAAGGTGCATTGGCAACGCGGCTACACCGTGCTGCAACGCCCCGAATCCGAAATGACCGACCGCTGAAACCGCCTCTCCTGAAAGTTTTCCATGCTGAAAATCATTTTTCTCTTTCTCATGAGTGGCGGCATCCCGGTGGCCATTGCCATGGCCGGCGCTTCGCTGATCTACCTCTTGTTTGCCGAAAGTTCGCCCCCCTTTGTAGTCATCCACCGCATGGTCTCGGGCATCGACAGCTTTCCGCTGCTGGCCGTGCCCTTCTTTATTCTGGCCGGCAACCTGATGAACAACGCGGGCATCACCAACCGCATCTACAACTACGCGCTGGCCTTGGTGGGCTGGCTCAAGGGCGGCTTGGGCCACGTCAACGTGGTGGGCTCGGTCGTGTTTGCGGGGATGAGCGGCACGGCCATTGCCGACGCGGCGGGCCTGGGCACCATTGAGATCAAAGCCATGAAAGACCATGGCTACAGCACCGAATTTGCGGTGGGTGTCACAGCGGCTTCGGCCACGCTGGGCCCCATCATTCCACCCAGCCTGCCCTTTGTGATCTACGGCATGATGGCCAACGTCTCGGTGGGCGCCTTGTTCCTCGCGGGCATCTTACCTGGCATCTTCATGGGTCTACTCATGATGCTGACGGTGGCCTACTTCGCACACAAAAACGGCTGGGGCGCCGATGTGAAATTCGAGTGGCCCAAAGTCATCAAGGCCTTGGCCGAAACCGCTGTGGTGGTGGGCTGGCCACTGGCCATTTGGTGGCTGGTCACGACCATGGGCACCCCCCCTCAACTCACGGTGTTTGTGGCCCTGATCGTTTTGTTCGCAGCCGACAAGTTCTTTGACTTCCAGGCTGTGTTGCCCATCATGACCCCCGTGATCTTGATTGGCGGCATGACCACCGGCGTGTTCACACCCACCGAGGGCGCGATTGCGGCTTGCGTCTGGGCCATTGCACTGGGCTTTTTCTGGTACCGCACGCTCAACTTCAAGATGTTCGTGAAGATCTGCCTGGACACGGTCGAGACCACCGCCACCGTGCTGTTCATCGTGGCAGCCGCCAGCATTTTTGGCTGGATGTTGACTGCCACAGGCGTGACCACCGCCATCTCCGCTTGGGTACTGGGCTTCACCCAAGAGCCTTGGGTGTTTTTGCTGCTGGCCAACGCCTTGATGCTGTTTGTCGGTTGCTTCCTTGAACCCACCGCAGCCATCACGATCCTGGTGCCTATCTTGGTGCCGATTTGCCAGCAGTTGGGCATTGACCTGGTGCACTTCGGTCTGATCATGGTGCTCAACCTGATGATCGGTTTGCTGCACCCACCGATGGGCATGGTGCTGTTTGTGCTGGCGCGTGTGGCCAAGCTCAGTGTGGAGCGCACCACCATGGCCATCTTGCCTTGGCTGTTCCCCTTGTTGGGCAGCTTGGCGGTCATCACCTACATGCCCAGCTTGGTGCTGTGGTTGCCCAAGCAGTTTTATTGAATCCACGGGGCTGTTTTTTGGCCCCGTTTTTAAACGAAGCTCAACATGTCCAATCTCTTCATTCGCCTGCACCCGTCTGACGACGTGGTCATTGCCCGCAGCCAACTCATGAGCGGCAGCACCGTCGACGGCGTGGCCGTGCGCGGTCTGATCCCACCGGGCCACAAAGTCGCCACCCGCGCCATCGCCGTGGGTGAGCCGGTACGGCGCTACAACCAGATCATTGGTTTTGCCCACCAAGCCATTGCGCCGGGCGAGCATGTGCACACCCACAACCTGAACATGGGTGCAGACAAAGGCAACTTCGAGCGCGACTACGCCATTGGCCAAGACGTGAAGCCCGAGTCAGCACGCCAACAAGCGACTTTTATGGGCTACAAACGCAGCGACGGCCGCGTGGCCACACGCAACTACATCGGCGTATTGTCGAGCGTGAACTGCTCAGCCACCGCTGCACGCGCCATTGCCGACCATTTCTCCAGACGCAACAACCCCGCGGCACTCGCCAACTTTCCGAATGTGGACGGCGTGATCGCTTTGACGCACGGCACCGGCTGCGGCATGGACACCGAGGGTCTGGGCATCCAGCTTTTGGAGCGCACCTTGGCCGGTTACGCTACCCACGCCAACTTTTGGGGCGTGGTGGTGGTGGGCCTGGGTTGTGAAGCCAACCAACTCAGCACCTGGCTGGCGCACAGCAGCTTGCGTGTTGGCGAGACACTCAAGGTCTTCAACATCCAGGACTCGGGCGGCACACGCCTCACGGTCGAAAAAGGCATTGCCCTGATCGAAGAGATGCTGCCCCGCGCCAACGCCATCAGCCGCGAGCCTTGCAGCGCCGAACACATCACCGTGGGCCTGCAGTGTGGCGGCTCCGACGGTTATTCGGGCATCAGCGCCAACCCCGCTTTAGGCGCAGCGGTGGACTTGCTGGTGCAGCACGGGGGCACCGCCATCCTGAGCGAAACACCCGAAATTTATGGCGCCGAGCATTTGCTCACACGTCGCGCTGTGAAGCCCGAAGTGGCGCACAAGCTGATCGAGCGCATCAAATGGTGGGAAAACTACACCGCCATCAACGGCGGTGAGATGAACAACAACCCTTCGCCCGGCAACAAAGCGGGTGGCCTGACCACCATCTTGGAAAAATCTTTGGGTGCGGTGGCCAAAGGCGGCACCAGCAACCTGCAAGCGGTGTACGAATACGCCGAGCCGGTCACCGCCAAAGGCTTTGTTTACATGGACACACCTGGCTACGACCCGGTGAGCGCCACAGGCCAAGTGGCGGGTGGTGCCAACTTGATTTGTTTCACCACCGGGCGTGGCAGCGCTTATGGCTGTGCCCCTTCGCCCAGCCTCAAGTTTTCGACCAACACCGCGCTCTGGAAAAAACAAGAAGAGGACATGGACCTGAACTGCGGCGAGATCGTGGACGGCGGCGTGAGCATCGCCGAGATGGGCCAGCGCATCTTTGAAATGATCCTCGCTGCCGCATCGGGCGAGCCCACCAAGAGCGAGCGCCACGGTTACGGCCAAAACGAGTTTGTGCCATGGCAAGTGGGCGCTGTGATGTGAGTGCGCGTGTCGGTTTTTCCCTCGTTTTATTGAAAGCTTCCTCATGAGCCAACGCATCCAAGCCGCCGAGCTGCGTGCCAAAGTCGCCCGCATCATTGAACAAGCTGGCAGCACCCCGGCCGAGGCCGCCCAGGTGGCCGACAACCTGGTCATGGCCAACCTGAGCGGGCACGACTCACACGGCGTGGGCATGGTGCCGCGCTATGTGGACGCGGTGCTCGAAGGGGGCCTGTCGCCCAACACGGGTGTCAAAGTTTTGCTCGACACCGGCCCTTTGCTCAACCTGGACGGCCAGCGCGGCTATGGTCAGATCACCGGCGTGCAAGCCATGCAGATGGGCATTGAACGCGCCAAACAACACGGTGTGTGCACCGTGGCGCTCAGCCGCTCGCACCACTTGGGCCGCATCGGGCACTTTGCCGAAATGGCTGTGGCCCAGGGCTTGGTGTCGATGCATTTTGTGAACGTGCTCTCGCGCCCCGTGGTCGCCCCCTTTGGCGGTGGTGACGGGCGTTTTGGCACCAACCCCTGCTGCATCGGCGTGCCCATGGGCAGCCGCGAACCCTTTGTGCTGGACTTTGCCACCAGCCGCGTGGCGCAAGGCAAGATGCGTGTGGCCCACAACAAGGGCGAGCAAGTGCCGCCCGGCTATTTGATCGACGAACACGGCCACCCCACCACCGACCCCGGCGTGGTGGTCGTGCCGCAGTCCAACGGCATGTTTGGCGCACTCATGACCTTTGGCGACCACAAAGGCTTTGGCATGGCCATGGCCTGCGAGCTGCTGGGCGGTGCGCTGACTGGCAGTGGCACCTGGCACCGCGAAGCGGACCACCAACGGGCAGTACTCAACGGCATGCTGACCATGCTCATTGACCCGGTGCGTCTGGGCACACAAGCCCTATTTAAGCAAGAAGCCTTGGCCTTTGCCGACTGGCTGCGCCAAAGCCCCAATGCACCCGGCAGCGAGGGCGTGAAACTGGCGGGCGAGCCTGAACGCACCGCACGCGCCGAGCGCGAGCAATCGGGCATTTGGATCGACGACACGACCTGGGCCGAAATTGAAGCGTCAGAGAAAAAGCTGGCAGGACGATGAACATTGACTGACCGCGACCTTCCCCGTTGGGACGCACACCCTTAGACACCCATGCACCTCTCAGCCCTCACCCTGGCATCGCTGCCCGCTGACATCCACACACCGATTTATGACCGCCGCCGCCATGCCCCGGGTGTGGTGCACCTGGGGCTGGGTGCCTTTCACCGGGCCCACCAGGCCATGGTGTTTGACCACCTGCTCAGCACGGGCGACACACGCTGGGGCATTCACGGCGTGGGCATGACGAGGCCCGACTTGGTGAACCTGCTGCGTGCGCAAGACGGCCTGTACGCCGTGCGCGTGGCCGATGGCTCGGGTGTGAAATGGCAAGTACCCGGCGCCCTGTGGCGCATGAATGTGGCCGCCACCGAGCGCGAAACGGTGGTGCAAGCCATCGCCGCACCCGCCACGCGCTGGGTCACACTCACCGTCACCGAAAAAGGCTACACCCCCGCCTTGGGCCAGCTGCTGCTGGACGGCTTGCGCCTGCGCCAGCAAAGCGGCTTACCCGGCATCACCGTGGCCTCGTGTGACAACCTGCAAGGCAATGGCCACAAGCTGCTGGCTTTGGTCAAAGCCGCCGCCACGCCTCAGGACGCAGCGTTGCTGCGCTGGCTGGACACACACTGCGCCTTCCCGTGCAGCATGGTCGACCGCATCGTGCCTGCCGCCACCGCCGAAGTGCTGGCCGCCGCCAGCCAAGCGCTGGGCCTGCGCGACGACGCCTCGCTCAGCACCGAAGGCTTTTGGGAATGGGTGATTGAAGACCGCTTTGCGGACCCGTCTGACGCCGCATTGCTGCAAAGCGCTGGTGTGCGTGTGACGGGTGATGTGCACAGCTACGAAGAAGCCAAGCTGCGCATGCTCAACGGCAGCCACACGGCCATGGCGCTCATGGGCGCCATCACGGGCAGGCCCTTCATTGCCAGCTGCATTGGGGTGCCACACATCCGCACTTTTGTGCACCAACTGATGGGCCAAGAAGTCGCACCACACCTCTCCCGCAGCGATTGGACCGATTACCGCGACGCGCTGATCGCCCGATTTGGCAACCCCTACTTGAAGCACAGCGTGCACCAGATCGCCACCGACAGCTCGCAAAAAATCCCACAGCGCTGGCCACCCTCGGTGCTCGGGCAAATCGCCCAAGGCAATTCCTTTGAACACCACGCCTTGGCCGCGGCCGTCTTCGTTCGCTACACACTGGCTGTGGACGAAAGCGGCCAAGCCTACGCCCTGAACGACCCGCAAGCCGAAAGCCTGATGACGATGGGCGCAGCCCAGCGCACCGAACCCGAGGCCTGCGTGCGTGCCCTGCTGGGCCGCGAAGACCTGTGGGGCAGCGCCTTGCCCCAGCATGCTGCCTGGATCGCCCGCGTCACGCACTGGCACCAATACATCCTGCAGCATGGCGTGGACCACGCCGTCCAGCAACTGACCGAGGCCTGAGACATGAAGATCACCGCCGCCCGCGTCATCGTTTGTTCCCCCGGTCGCAACTTCGTCACCCTCAAGATCGAGACCGACCAAGGCGTGTACGGTGTGGGTGATGCCACGCTCAATGGCCGCGAGCTGGCCGTGGTCAGCTACCTCGAAGACCACGTCATCCCCTGCCTGATCGGGCGCGACCCGCAGCAGATCGAGGACATTTGGCAATACCTCTACAAAGGCGCTTACTGGCGGCGCGGCCCGGTGACCATGAGTGCGATTGCCGCCGTAGACACCGCGCTGTGGGACATCAAGGCCAAGATGGCGAACATGCCGCTGTACCAGCTGCTGGGCGGGCGCAGCCGCACCGGGGTCATGGTCTACGGCCACGCCAACGGCCGCGACACCGCCGAGACGGTGGACGAAGTTTTGCGCCACCAAGAAGAAGGCTACTTGGCCATCCGCGCCCAAAGCGGCGTGCCGGGCCTGAACAAGGTTTATGGCGTGAGTAGCACCAACCGCCTGTACGAGCCCGCCGACGGTAATTTGCCCAGCGAACACGACTGGAGCACCGAAAAATATTTGCGCCACACACCCGGCCTGTTCGAAGCCGTGCGTGAAGCCGTGGGCCCCGACATCCATTTGCTGCACGACGTACACCACCGCCTGACCCCGATTGAAGCGGGCCAGCTGGGCAAAGCGCTGGAGCCCATGCGCCTGTTCTGGATGGAAGACCCGACGCCCGCCGAAAACCAAGACGCCTTCCAGTGGATACGCCACCACACCACCACGCCGATTGCGGTGGGCGAGATTTTCAACAGCATCTGGGACTGCAAGACCCTGATCGAAAAACAACTGATCGACTACATCCGCACCACCGTGGTCCACGCGGGCGGCATCACCCACCTGCGGCGCATCGCCGACCTGGCCAGCCTGTACCAAGTGCGCACCGGCTGCCACGGCGCGACCGACCTGTCGCCCGTGTGCATGGGTGCCGCCCTGCACTTCGACACCTGGGTGCCCAACTTTGGCGTGCAAGAGTTCATGCCGCACAGCGAAGAAATGCTGTCGGTCTTCCCGCACGATTACCGCTTTGAGCGCGGCATGATGCACTGCGGCGAGTCACCCGGTCACGGGGTGGATATCGACGAGAAGCTGGCTGCGAAGTTCCCGTATCAGAGGGCTTATTTGCCGGTGAACCGGCTGCAGCATGATGGGACGCTTTGGAACTGGTGAGGCGCAATGAACGCTTTGGCCATCAGGCCCATTTTTAGCGTTCGATTGACCGAACCAGGACCGATCTGAAGAAGATGGATGTGAACTGGTCAATCGGCTCCAAACTTCGCATGAGTTTGGACCTCAAGATGGCACCTTCCCAACCGACCCAAAAAAACCGCGACAGTGCTTGGGGGTCTTGACCTTGTGCCAGCTCACCCGTCTCAATGGCTTCTTTCAAGCACTCGGCGACCCGTTTCTCCCATGACACCAAGACCGCCTCAAGACGTTCACGGAACTGCGTATCGAGGGCGGCCAGCTCTTGACCCAAATTGCCAATGAGGCACCCCCGTTTGAAATCGAACTTCACCATGCCATTTTTGGCATTCACGGTGAAATTAACCAGCCTCTGCAATGGCGTTTGTGACGGGTCATTAAAAATACGGTCCATCTTTTTGGCGTAATACGTTTCGTAGTTGTCAATGACGGCGTGGCCAAAATGATCTTTACTTTTGAAGTAATGGTAGAACGATCCTTTCGGTACGCCGACGCGCTTGAGAACTTCATCAATGCCCGTTATTTGAAACCCGCGTTCGGTCAACAGCTCAGTTCCGCACCACACCAAAGCATTGCGCGTGTCTGTTCGTGTGTTCACACGATGGCCACTTCTGCTGTGGTTCGACTCAATAGGACGGGTGTTGATTTCTGACACGTAAGAATCTCCGACTCGGATTTCAGTTTGTTCCAGGGCTTATTGTGGCCAGTAGCGTTTTTTGACCAATTTTTTATAGAGCTTACCCGTTGGCAAACGGGGCAGCTCCAAGTCGAAATCAATCGACCGGGGGCATTTGAAGTCCGCCAACTTTTCGCGGCAAAAAGCCTGAAGTTCTTCTGCCAAAGCGGGACCCATATCAACGGCGTGAACAGGTTGCACAACCGCCTTGACCTCTTCACCCCAATCGCTGTTGGGTACACCCACAACCGCAGCGTCCATGACTTTTGGATGTTGCAGCAAAACGTTTTCGATTTCTTGCGGGTAAATATTGACACCACCACTGATGATCATGAAAGCTTTACGGTCTACCAAATACAAGTAGCCTTGCTCATCCAGGTATCCGATGTCACCGAGCGTCGTCCAGCCCAGGGCGTTGCGCGTTTGTGCGGTGCTGACAGGGTCATTGTGATAAGTGAATTGGGGACCGTCTGAAAAATACACCGCCCCTGTTTGCCCCACTTCCAGTGGAACACCCTCTTCGTCACAGATATGCAGTTTCCCCTGTGATGCACGGCCCACAGACCCTTTGTGCGCCAACCACTCAGCAGGCGTGATGCTACAAAAACCATTGTTTTCAGTGCCAGCGTAATACTCGTGCACGATTGGCCCCCACCATTGAATCATCTGCTCTTTCACATCAACGGGGCAAGGTGCTGCAGCGTGTACTGCCATTTGCATGGATGAAAGATCAAATTTTTCGCGTGTCTCTTGATCCAACTTAAGCAGTCGCACAAACATGGTCGGCACCCATTGACTGTGTGTGATGCGACAGCGCTCAATCGTCTGCAGGGCCAACAGCGCATCAAAGCGCTCCATGACCGTCACAGTTCCACCCATTTTGATCACCGTCATGCTGTGTCGCAAGGGTGCGGCATGGTACAGCGGTGCGGTAGACAAGTAATGGCTGTCGGCACCGTAGCCAAACAGTGGCACCAACAACTTCACCAACATGGTGGCTTGCCCCGCTTCGGTTTTGGGCAATGGCCACAAAACGCCTTTGGGCCGACCCGTTGTACCTGACGAGTAAAGCATGTCGGCGCCTTGCAAAGCTTGCGCAATGGCCGAGGTGGGCTTTTGCGCACATTGCGCACTCCAATCCCCGTGACCACTTTGCTCAACGCTTGCACCCACGCACATGCACTGCAAGTTCTTGGGCAGCTTGGCAAACAAGTCTGACTCGACATTCTCCAACGCTGAGGCATAAATAAACAATCGCGCACCACAGTCGCGGACGATGTAATCAATTTCGTCCGTTGTCAGGCGTGTGCTGATGAGCGTGTAATAAACACCGCTGCGATCAAAGCCAAAGCAAAGCTCCAGCAATTCGCGGCAGTTGTTCATCAGCACAGCCACATGCTCGCCAGGATGGATGCCCAAATCTGAAACCAGGTGGGCCACTTGGTTGGCACGGCCCTCGAGTTGTGCGTAAGTGACTTGCTCACCACTTTCGCACATCTGAAAAGCGACTTTTTCAGGATCAACGCTAACTGGCTGTATAGGAATTAACATCAGGCCCCCACTTTTTAATGGGCAATACAGACTTTGCCGAACTGAGCACCGCTCTTCAAATACGCCATGGCTTCTTTGAGCTCCTCAAACGCAAACACCTTATCGGTGACAGGCTGTATCTGGTGCTGGGCCATGGCCCGCAACATGGCCTCCATCCCATCACGGTGCCCAACGGTCACACCTTGAAGCCGAACTTGCCGCGTGATGATGTGGCCTAAAGAGGTGTTGACGCTGCTTCCCGACAAGATGCCAATCATGGCCAAGGTCCCCCCTGGGCGAACGCAGCGAAGTGATTGAGGCAGCGTTTTTTCGCCCCCCAATTCCAAAATCAAGTCGTATCCACGCCCCTGTGTGATCTCTCGGGTGGCTTTGGCCCACTCGGGCTGTTCACGGTAATTGATGACCGCATCTGCACCCAAGGAGGTGGCACGGTCCATTCGCTCTTCGCTCGAGCTGATCACGGTGACATGGGCACCTAAACTTTTAGCGAACTGCAATGCGAACAACGCCACACCACCACAACCTTGCACCAAAACCCGATCACCGGCCTTGACATGACCGTAGGTCACCACAGCACTCCAAGCCGTCAATGCGGCGCAAGGAAGGCTGGCTGCCTGAATGTCGCTCAGGTAGTCGGGGACCACCACCACGCCTTGTTCAGACAGACACATCACCTCCGTCATGGTCCCATCGATCGGACCACCCAGAGATTGTGTGAGTCTTTGCAAATCAGGCTCTCCCCCGATCCAACCCTGAAAGTAAGTCGGACACACGCGATCACCGAGACGAACGCGCGTCACGCCTGCACCCACGGCAATGACCTCTCCAACACCGTCGGATATGGGAATCAAGGGCAATTGGCCGGTGTAGCTTCCGTAACCACGCTCAGGCACAACAAGGTCGCGGTAGTTGAGCGAAGAGGCTCGCATCCGCACCAACACCTGACCAGCATTGGCTGTCGGCTCAGGGCACTGGGAAAGTTTCAAGTGTTCAATACCCCACTCCCCTTCAATTTGAAAGACGCGCATTCAGCTTGCTCCTGGTTTGAAACGAAAGTCCTGTGCGACACGTTCAAGCAGCATCGCTGTTGAACCATCGGCCAAAGAAGCAGCGTGAGCTGCCGTGAGGTGCCTTAGAAAAGCATAGTCGTCCAAAAATCCTTCAGCACCCATCGCGTGCAGGAGCGAGCCCAATTGAGTTTGAGCCATGCTGGTGGCATAAAGTTTGGCCTGCGCCGCAGCGGTTTGAGCTTCACCCCCCTGATCGATCAGGTCACAGGCTTCGCTCACCATCAACTCCCCAGCTTGCAATGCGGTAGCTGCTTGGGCCACTTGCCAGCGCCATCCTTGGAATTGATCCAAAGACTGGCCAAAAGCGGTTCGTTTCTGACCGTAAACGCGCACATCGGCCAAAGCTTGGGACACCATGGCACAACACATGGCGGCCACATAAGTGCGTGCAAGATTGATCGCACCCATGATGTCGGCAAATGCTTTGCCGGGCTCATACAAAAGGTGCGAAGCGTCGCAATAGACATTCGTCAACCGAAAGCCACCAATGCCCATGCTGCTCAGGGCGCTGCTGGTCGATACAGCAACACGCTCAAAGCCTGGCGAGTCCGCACGGACAAAAAATGCTGCAATGCCTTTGACACCTGCACCGGCTAGGGTTTGGGCGTAAACCACAACACCGTCCGCGTGAGCGGCGTTGATGATCCAAGTTTTAGAGCCGTTGAGCAGCCAACCATCACCATGTCGAATGGCCGTGGTTTGAATTTGGCCCAAATCCGATCCGGCATTAGGCTCGGTCAGTGCCGTGCAGGCCACCATGCGCCCACGGATCAAGTCATCTGCATAAAGAGGCGTCAACACATGGGGTGAAGACTTCACCAGCTGCACCGCCACGTTGTGTGAATTCACCAATGCCATGGCTGCGCTGAAATCAATCCGAGCCAGCTTTTGGAGCACTCTGACCTTGTCACCAAAAGACAAGTCTGACCCACCCCATTCACGAGGCACCTGAAGACCCAATAAGCCACAGCTGCCTGCAGGTTCAAACAAAGCCTGTCGGTCAAAAAGCCCCCGCCCCCAAGGCGCCGCATTCGGCACCAAGTGAGTTTGCGCAAATTGATGGGCCGCTTCGATGACGGCAGCCGCGTGTTTGGACAGCCCCTCTTGATCCAAGATCATTTTTTAGGCCTTGCTTGCCGATTTCTGATCACCAGCGACAGATGGACTTGTCCGCAGGCGCCGCCACAAGGTGGCCATCAATGGCACCAGACCTTTGGGCAAGAAGATGGTCGCTACCACCAAAATCAAACCATAGGTGATGAGGCGGAAGCTGTCGGCAAACCGCAGCAGCTCCGGTAAAAAAGTGACCGATACCGCTCCCACAATAGGACCTGTGAGCGTTCCGCTGCCGCCCAAAATGACTGCCAAAATGATGTTCAAAGACTGGTCAACGCCAAACGGCTCAGGATTCAAGAAGCCTATGTAATGGGCATAAAGCGTTCCGGCCAAACCAGCCAAAATTGAACTCATCACAAATGCAAACAGCTTGTAGCGTGAAGTCATGACACCCATGGCTTCTGCAAGGTCCTCGTTTTGGCGTATGGCCAACATCACCCGCCCGGCTCTGGAGTGCAAGATCAAGGCGCAACACGTGGTCGCCAAAACCGCGGCGAGCAACGCCAGGGCGTAATAGTTGAGATTGCTGCGCCCTTCAAAACTGAAAACATGGCCGAACAGCGTCAACTCTGCCGGGCGCGGCACATCCGGTATGCCAGCCTCGCCGCCGGTAAGCGCTCTGAATGTCATCAACACAATAAAAATGACCATGTTGTAGGCCAGTGTGACAATCGAAAAGTAGTGCCCCTTCACCCGCAGACTCGGATAACCCGCAACGATCGCCATGGCGCCAGTCAACAAGGGCGCCACGAACAAAGTGACCCAAACCGAGAACCCGTAGTTCATGGTCAAAAGGGTGGATATGTAGGCACCTATGCCCATGAATCCCGCTTGCGCGATGGATACATAACCCACAAACCCCTGAGTTAAATTTTGGCCTTGCGCAAGCACAATACAAATCAAAGCCAAGGTCATCAAATGGATGTAATACGGCGTTTTGAATGCATGCGGCAGCGCCAAAGCACCGGCCACCGCAGCCAAACTGAACAGCAA
>JAKFXJ010000011.1 GCA_021731425.1 Limnohabitans sp.
GCCCGCCCCATCGGCTGGCGAGTCCTTTTGCATCACCCTCCGCGCGGACAAACTGCATTGGTTTGACGCCAAAACCGGTCAACGCATCGCCACCGCATGAAACCTGACACCGCCACCCTCCCCGCCTGGCCCTATCCACGCTGGATCGCACACCGGGGTGCAGGCAAGCTCGCCCCCGAAAACACCCTGGCGGCCTTTCGTTTGGGCGCGGCGCACGGCTACCGGATGTTTGAATGCGACGCCAAGCTGAGCGCTGATGGCGTGGTGTTCCTGATGCACGACGCCACGCTGGAACGCACCACCAACGGTCAGGGCATTGGTGGTGAGCTGCCTTGGCCTGCCCTGTCGCAGCTGGATGCGGGCGGTTGGCATTCACGCGCTTTTGCAGGCGAGGCCCTGCCCACACTCGAGGCTCTGGCTCGGTTTTGCCAAGCCAACGGCCACTTGCTGAACATCGAGATCAAACCCACCCCGGGCACCGAGTCCGCCACGGGCGAGGCCGTAGCGCGTCTGACCACCCAACTGTGGCAAGGCGCTGCCGTGCCGCCCTTGTTGACGTCATTCAAACCCGATGCATTAGCGGCTGCCAAAACAGCGGCACCCGCTCTGCCCCGCGGCCTGCTGGTCGACACTTTGTGGAGCGGCTGGTTTGAAAAAGCTTTGGCGCTGGACTGCGTGGCCGTGGTCGCCAACTACGCCCTCTGGGACCAGGCCACCGTGTCCCAAGTTCATGGAGCTGGCATGAAATGTTTGAGCTATACCGTCAACGACGATTGGGCCGTTCAGCATCTGATGGCGCTGGGCACCGACGGGATCATCACCGACCGGGTGGATTTGTTCAGCCCCATCTGAACATTTGGGCACCCAAGGCCCGTTTTGGGCCTTACTTGGCAGCCCAGCCCCGCTGAAGCAGCCACTCGGTCGTCGCGGCCACCAGCACCAAGGCGATGTAAGTGCTCATCTTGCCGTCCTGCCCGTGCAACAACAGCCCACCCACCAGCACCACCAGCCCGCTCAGGGCATGGACCCCCATGCGGCGGTGCAGGCTGATCCGGCCTGCCCCCATAACCGTGCGCCCGGCCAGAGGCATCAAGATCGCCATGGCCAAAGCGGGCAGGGAAAAATGAAACAAGTGCAAAACCAATTGCCAAAACGTCATGAAGTCTCGCTCCGAAGGTTCCGGATGGCCCAAAGTCTCCCCGGACCTGAAATTGTGCATGCAAAACCACGTCCACTTTCCTTGTAGTCATTGTGTCAAGCAAAGTTGACAGGTCGTGCCTATAATGGCCCTCATGGCTGTATGGACCTTGGGTTTGAACCACACCACTGCACCGCTGGATCTGCGCGGTCGGTTTGCGTTCGCCGTGGACAAACTGGTCCCCACCCTGCAAGGCCTGCGCCGTGACCTGTCCCAACGCATTTCGCAAGAGCCCGAAGCGGCTATTTTGTCGACCTGCAACCGCACCGAAATTTATTGCGCTGCCGACCAGGCCGCCACCAACGACACCTTGCGCTGGTTGGCCCAAACGGGTGGCGTGAGCGCGTCCGAGTTGCACGCCCACACCTACTTATTAGAAGGTAATGAGGCCGCTCGCCATGCGTTCCGTGTGGCCAGTGGCCTGGACTCCATGGTGCTGGGCGAGGCCCAAATCCTGGGTCAACTCAAAGATGCCGTGCGTGCGGCCGAACAAGCGGGCGCTTTGGGCAGCACCCTGAACCAACTGTTCCAGCGCAGCTTCGCCGTGGCCAAGGAAGTGCGCAGCTCCACCGAAATCGGGGCCCACTCCATCAGCATGGCCGCCGCTTCGGTGCGCCTGGCCAGCCAGTTGTTTGAAAACCTGCAAGACATCCGCATTCTGTTTGTCGGCGCGGGCGAAATGAACGAGTTGGTGGCCACACACTTTGCAGCCAAGCAGCCCAAAGGCATGGTGATCGCCAACCGCAGCCTGGACCGCGCCGAATTGCTGGCCCACCGCTTTGGGGCCGATGTCATGCCCCTGGCCGACCTGCCCGAGCGCCTGCACGAATTCGACGCCGTCATCAGCTGCACCGCCAGCACCCTTCCGCTCATTGGCCTGGGCGCGGTCGAGCGGGCCCTGAAAAAACGCAAACACCGCCCCATGTTCATGGTCGATCTGGCGGTGCCGCGCGACATCGAACCCGAAGTCAAGTCGCTGGAAGACGTCTACCTCTACACCGTGGACGACTTGGCCAGCGTCGTGCAAACCGGCCAGGCCCACCGCCAAGCGGCCGTGGCCGAAGCCGAAGTCATCATCGATGCCGGCGTGCAAAGTTTCATGCACTGGATGGGGCAACGCGGCACCGTGCCCCTGATCCAGCAACTGCAAAACCAGGCCGACGCTTGGCGCGAAGCCGAACTGGCCCGCGCCCGCAAGCTGCTGGCCCGGGGCGACGACCCCATCGCCGTGATGGAAGCCCTGTCCAAGGGCCTGACCCAGAAGATGCTGCACGGCGCCCTGGCCGAGCTGCGCGGGGCAGATCCAGAGCACCGCGAGCAGACCATGCAGACGGTGCAGCGCGTTTTCTTGCGCAAAGAGCGTTAGCGGTCGACAGGGCAGCTCGGGGATTCTGCGCCGACCATCCTCTGGTCTCGCAGCTTACCGACTGTTCACTGTCACAGCGCCCGCGCCACGACCCAAGCTCCCAAACATTCCCGCTCGCATGAAACCTTTTCTCATCCAACAACTCGAACGCTACGCACTGCGCTTGACCGAGCTGGATTTTTTGCTGTCCCGCGAGGACATCATGGCCGACATGACGCAGTTCCTGAAGCTCTCACGGGAACATGCCGAAGTCAGCGCCGTGGCTTCGCGCTTTGCCCGTTTTCAGCAGCGCACCGCCGATCTGGCCGCCGCACAAGCCATGCTGGACGACGAAGACCTGCGCGAGATGGCTGAAGAAGAAACGGCCAGCGCCAGCGCCGAATTACAAAGCCTGGAGGCTGAGTTGCAGCGAATGCTATTGCCCAAAGACCCCGACGATGCCCGTCCGGCTTTTGTTGAAATCCGAGCCGGCACCGGGGGCGACGAGTCGGCCCTTTTTGCAGCCGACTTGCTGCGCATGTACACGCGCTTTGCAGAAAGCCAGGGCTGGCGTTGCGAGATCGTGTCGGAATCGGTGAGCGAGCTGGGCGGCTACAAAGAAGTCGTGGTCCGCATCGAGGGCGACCAGGTGTATGGCGCACTCAAGTTTGAATCCGGGGGGCACCGCGTGCAGCGCGTGCCCGCCACCGAAACCCAAGGCCGCATCCACACCAGCGCCTGCACCGTGGCTGTGTTGGCCGAGCCAGACGAAGCCGAGGCCATCAAAATCAACCCTTCCGATTTGCGCATCGACACCTACCGCGCCAGCGGGGCGGGTGGCCAGCACATCAACAAAACCGACTCGGCGGTGCGCATCACCCACTTGCCCACTGGCATCGTGGCCGAATGCCAGGACGGCCGCAGCCAACACAGCAACAAGGCCCAGGCCCTGAAAGTGCTCACCGCCCGCATCCAGGAAAAAGACCGGGCCGAACGCGCCGCCAAAGACGCGGCCGAGCGCAAAAGCCTGATTGGCAGCGGCGACCGCTCGGACCGCATCCGCACCTACAACTTCCCACAAGGGCGCCTGACCGACCACCGCATCAACCTGACGCTGTACAAGCTGCTCACCATCATGGAAGGCGATTTGCAGGACGTGGTCCACGCGCTGCAAAGCTACGAAGCGGCCGAACAGCTGGCAGCGCTGGAAATCGGGGCCACCGCCTGATGCAAAACCCAACGACCGTCGAGGCGTGTCTGCGCCAAGCCCAATCTCATGGCTTGGAAAGGGTGGACGCGCAAATCTTGCTGCTGCACAGCCTGCAGCGCACGCTGCACGACCGCGCCTGGCTGCTGGCCCACGACAGCGACAGCTTGACGCCAGCGCAATCTGCCGCGTGGCATGAGGCGCTGCAGCGCCGCCTGCAGGGTGAGCCCGTGGCCTACATCACCGGGCTCAAGGACTTTTTTGGCCTGACGCTGGCCGTGGACGCCCGTGTGCTGGACCCGCGCCCCGACACCGAAACTTTGGTGGAATGGGCCTTGACCTGCCTGCCCGAATTCAAACCTGAATCCCGGTCTGAATCCACGCCCGCACCCTCTAATGGCTCACCCCGCATTCTCGACCTGGGCACGGGCAGCGGCGCGGTGGCCCTGGCGCTGCAACACACCCGGCCCGATGCCACGGTGTGGGCCGTGGACGCGAGCGAAGACGCCCTGGCCGTGGCCCGCGCCAATGCCGCCCGCTTGCAGCTGGGCGTGCAATTCATCGCCAGCGACTGGCTGAACGCTGTAGATGTTCAACACACCGGCCGTTTTGACCTCATCGTCTCCAACCCACCCTACGTGGCCGAGGGCGACCCGCACCTGGCCGCCCTGACGCACGAGCCGCTGCAGGCCCTGACCAGCGGCCCCGACGGCCTGGATGACATTCGCCAAATCATCGCCCAAGCCCCCACATTTCTGAGCCCGGGCGGCTGGCTGCTGCTCGAACACGGCTGGGACCAGGCAGCTCCGGTGCAGGCCCTGCTGCGCGAGGCTGGCTTTGAGCAGGTGCAGTCGCGCCGCGATCTGAGCGACATTGAGCGCTGCACAGGGGCGGCCATGCCAAAGTGACAGCAACATCCCTGTGAAAATGGCAGACTTTCAATCAGAGACATAATTCACCCCATCCGACACCGACCCCATTTGGAGCAACACCATGAGCGACACCCAACAACGCATCGACGAACTGGTTAAAAACAACGAGATCACCCTGTTCATGAAGGGTAACGCCAGCTTCCCCATGTGCGGCTTTTCGGGCCGTGCCATTCAGATCCTTAAAGCCGTGGGCGTCGACCCCAAGACCGTCAAGACCGTGAACGTGTTGGACGACGCCGAAATCCGCCAAGGCATCAAGGAATACAGCAACTGGCCCACCATTCCGCAGCTCTATGTCAAGGGCGAATTCATCGGCGGCTCGGACATCATGATGGAAATGTACGAATCGGGCGAACTGCAGCAAGTGATCAACGGCCAAGCCTGAGCAACTTCAGCCTATGCAGACAGCCACCTTCGGGTGGCTTTTTTGCGGCCTCAATCTGCCGCATGCACCCACTGCTGCTGCGCCGCCAACACCGCCTGCGGGTAAGCGGCCTGCCCCCGGCTGCCGTTGTAGCGGCCCAGGCCCAGAAACAAGTCACCCCGTTCGCGGTCCAGGTAGTGGCGCAAGATCACGCAGCCAAAGCGCAGGTTGGTCTGCATGTGGAACAGGCGGCCCTCGACACCGTCCCCGATCAGGCGGGCCCAAAATGGCATGACCTGCATGTAGCCACGCGCTCCGGCGCTGGAGATGGCGTATTTGCGAAAGCCGCTCTCGACTTGCACGATGCCCAGCACCAAAGACAGCGGCAAACCGGCACGGCGGGCCTCGTACCAAAGGGTTTGCAGGAACTCCTGCCGTTCAGCAGGGTGTTTTTTGTAGCGCACCAGGCGCTGGCCGGCATGGCCGAGCCAGTCGGTATAGGCCTGTTGCGAAGCGGCGTTGGCGAGCACGGGCTCGGGTGGGGCCGCAGCGGCCACGGCTGCGCTCAGCGCGGTGCGCACGGCATGCGACAAAGGCTCTTCGATTTGCGGGCCTGCCCAAACTTCCGAGCCGCAGAGACTGGCGCCACACCCGGCAGCCCATCTCAGCAGCACTTGACGACGGGCGGGCAGTTCAAGATCTGAGGGCATGACGGGCAGGTCAGACAGCCGGTCCAGCTTGGGAGTGTCAGAGTTTTCGGCCATCAGGCCCCCAAGGCTCAGGCGACCAGTCGCGCCCGGATGTGCGCCAGGATGTCGGCCACCGCCACTTTGCTGGACTCGGCATCGCGGCGGTGCTGGTACTCGACCTGGCCGTCCTTGAGGCCCTTGTCACCAATGGTCACGCGATGCGGCACACCGATCAGCTCCCAGTCGGCAAACATGGCGCCCGGGCGCTCGCCCCGGTCGTCCAAGATGACATCGACACCGTCGGCCAACAAGGCGACGTAAATGCGCTCGGCTTCAAGCTTGACGGCTTCGCTGCGGTCCATGCCGATGGGGCAAACCACCACGGTAAAGGGGGCAATGGCGTCGGGCCAGATGATGCCGCGCTCATCGTGGTTTTGCTCGATGGCGGCGGCGGGCAGCCGCGTCACGCCGATGCCGTAACAACCCATTTCCAAGAACTGCGGCTTACCGGTTTCGTCCAAGAAGGTAGCGTTCATGGCCTTGGAATACTTGGTGCCCAAATAAAACACATGGCCCACTTCGATGCCGCGCTCAATGGCCAGCTCGCCTTGGCCGTCGGGAGACTTGTCGCCTGCCACCACGTTGCGGATGTCAGCCACCAAAGCAGGCTCGGTCAGGTCACGGCCCCAGTTGACGCCGGTGATGTGGAAGTCTTCTTCGTTGGCGCCGCAGATCCAGTCGGCCATCACGGCCACGTCGCGGTCGGCCACCAAGTGCACAGGCTTCTTTAAATTCAAGGGTCCGAGATAACCCGGCTTGCAGCCGAAGTGCTCATCGATTTCGGTCAGGGTGGCAAAACGGAAACCACCCTCCATGCCGGGCAGCTTGCCAACCTTGACTTCGTTCATGTCGTGATCGCCGCGCAACAAAAGCAGCCAGACTTGGGATTTGACGATCCCGCCTTGCTCGTTCAATGTGTCGGTGGCCAGCACCAGCGACTTGACGGTGGTGGACAGGGGCACATTCAGCAAGGCGGCGACGTCTTCGCAGGTGCTCTTGCCGGGCGTTGGGGTCTTGGTCAGGGCTTGCGAGGCTGCGCCGCGTGGCTGGCTCGGGGCCAAGGCCTCGGCTTTTTCGATGTTGGCTGCGTAGCTGCTGCTGGGGCAATAAACGATGGCGTCTTCACCGGTGGCGGCAATGACCTGAAACTCTTCGCTCAGGTCGCCCCCGATGGCGCCGCTGTCGGCAGCCACGGCGCGGTAGGTCAAGCCAAAGCGGTCAAAGATCTTGCGGTAAGCCCCGGCCATGACTTGGTAGCTGGCCTTGGCGCTGACCACGTCACGGTCAAAGCTGTACGCATCCTTCATCGTGAATTCGCTACCGCGCATCAGGCCAAAGCGGGGGCGGCGCTCGTCACGAAACTTGGTCTGGATTTGGTAGAAATTCTTAGGCAGCTGTTTGTAGCTGCGCACTTCCTGGCGCACCACGTCGGTTACCACCTCTTCGCTGGTGGGCTGGATGACAAAGTCGCGGCCATGGCGGTCTTTGATGCGCAGCAATTCAGGGCCCATCTTGTCAAAGCGGCCCGTCTCCTGCCAGAGTTCGGCCGGCTGCACCACGGGCATGGTCATCTCAATGGCGCCTGCCCGGTTCATTTCTTCGCGCACGATGGCCTCGACTTTGCGGATCACACGCAGGCCCATGGGCATGTAGTTGTAGATGCCCGCGCCCAGTTTCTTGATCAGACCCGCCCGGGTCATCAGCTTGTGGCTGACCACCTCGGCATCGGCTGGGGCTTCTTTGAGGGTGGAAATGAGAAATTGGGAGGCTTTCATCGCGGCAGACTAAATAGACAAGGGCATCAGGGAAACATCCAAGAGCGAGCGCTGGTGCGGCGTGCATAATGGACACAATTTAAAAATTTGAGGTTGATTATGCTTGACCGTGAAGGCTTTAGGCCGAACGTCGGCATCATTCTGCTCAACCAGAAAAACCAGGTTTTCTGGGGCAAGCGCATCCGCACCCACAGCTGGCAGTTTCCGCAGGGTGGCATTGACCGGGGTGAAAGCCCCGAACAAGCCATGTTCCGTGAACTGCACGAAGAAGTGGGGCTCCAACCGGAGCATGTGCGCATTGTGGCCCGGACCCGTGACTGGTTGCGCTATGAGGTGCCAGACCGCTTCATCCGACGGGATGCACGCGGCTTTTACAAGGGCCAGAAACAAATCTGGTTCCTGTTGCAGATGGTGACGCATGACCACCACCTGAATTTGCGGGCCACCGACCACCCGGAGTTTGACGCTTGGCGTTGGAACGACTATTGGGTTCCGCTCGATGTGGTGGTGGAGTTCAAACGGGGTGTGTACGAGATGGCGCTGACCGAATTGGCGCGTTTTCTGCCCCGCCAAGAACGCCAAAACCGCTATTTGCGTGGTGGCAGTCGCCCTCAGCGAGATCAAGCCATGGACCACGATCACGGCCACGGCGAGATGCTCCCCCCTGTGCACATGGAGTTGCCCCCGGGGGCCAGCTTTGACCCCAACCCACAAGGCTGATCGGCCCCGCAGCGGTGGACTGTTCGACCCGACTTGGCCCCACCGAGCCCCACCTGACTTCAGCGGCTGAGAATCAGGTTGTCCCGGTGCACCATTTCGGGCTCGGCGGTGTAGCCCAGTAAGGCCTCGTACTCGTGCGAGGGCTTGCGGCACAACAAACGGGCCTCGGCGCTGGCGTAATTGGCCAGGCCCCGGGCAATTTCTGCGCCTTGCTCATCCCGAATGGCGATCACATCGCCGCGTGAAAAATCGCCGGCCACGCCCGTCATGCCAATAGGCAGCAGGCTCTTGCCCTCGGTCAGCACTTTGTGGGCGGCTCCCGCATCGACCGTGACCGAGCCGCGCAGTTGCAGGTGATCGGCCATCCATTGTTTGCGGGCTTGTTGTTTGGCGGTCTGGGCCACCAGCAAAGTGCCCATGTTGTCGCCTTGGGTCAAGCGCAGCAGCGCATCGGGCTCGCGCCCCCAAGCGATCACAGTGGATGCACCCGAACCCGCGGCCCGTTTGGCCGCCAAAATTTTGGTGATCATGCCGCCCCGGCCAATGCTGGAACCCGCACCACCGGCCATGGCTTCCAAGGCTGGATCACCGGCATGGGCCTCGTGGACAAAGGTGGCCGAGGGGTCTTTGCGCGGGTCGGCGGTATACAGGCCTTTTTGGTCGGTCAGGATGACCAGCAAGTCGGCTTCGATCAGGTTGGCCACCAAGGCCCCCAAGGTGTCGTTGTCGCCGAATTTGATCTCGTCGTTGACCACCGTGTCGTTTTCGTTGATCACGGGCAGCACGTGGTGCTGGAGCAAGGTGAGCAAGGTGGAGCGGGCGTTGAGGTAACGCTCGCGGTCGGCCAGATCGGCGTGCGTGAGCAGCACCTGGGCGCTGCCCATGCCGTTTTCACGCAGCTTGGTTTCGTACATCTGCGCCAGGCCCATCTGGCCCACAGCGGCGGCGGCCTGCAGGGCCGGAACTTCGCTTGGGCGGGTGGTCCAGCCTAGGCGTTTCATGCCCTCGGCGATCGCACCGCTGGACACCATCACCACCTCTTTGCCCTGGGCGCTGAGCAGCGCCATTTGGCGGCACCACTCCCCAATCGCACCCTCGTCCAACCCTCGGCCTTCGTTGGTCACCAGGCTGGAGCCGACTTTGACAACGATGCGACGTGCATCGCGCAAGAGCTTGGAAACGGCGGCAGAGGTCATGCTGGGGTGTGGGCTAGGCGTTGAAACAGCGCTTGAAACAGGCACATAAGGAAAGCGTCAGTCGGCGTCCGAAGGCAGCGGCTTAAAGCGAGGATCATCGGCATCGGGCTCTTGCGGCTTGTCCTGCTCTTTGAAGCGGGGGTCGATGTCCACCACACCCTGCTCGATGATCTGCTGGGCGCGGATGTGTTTGTAGATCTCTTTGATCAGAGGCTCACAACCTTCGCGGGTCAGGGCCGAGATCTGGAAAACCGGTCCTTTGTAGCGCATGCGCTTGATGAAGTCCTTGACACGGGCTTCGCGCTCGTCCGCGGGCACCATGTCCAGTTTGTTGAGCACCAACCAGCGCGTCTTGTTGTACAAGCCTGCATCGTATTTTTTGAGCTCGGCCACGATGGCCTTGGCTTGCTGCACCGGGTCGACGTTCTCGTCAAACGGCGCAAAGTCGACCACATGCAGCAGCAAACGGGTGCGCTGCAGATGGCGCAAAAACAAATGGCCCAGACCTGCGCCTTCAGATGCGCCCTCAATCAAGCCAGGCACATCGGCCACCACAAAGCTTTGTTCGGGGCCCACACGGACCACGCCCAGGTTGGGGTGCAAGGTGGTGAAGGGGTAATCGGCGATTTTGGGGCGGGCGTTGGACACCGCCGCAATGAAAGTGGACTTGCCCGCGTTGGGCATGCCCAGCAAACCGACGTCAGCCAACACCTTCAATTCGAGCTTGAGCTCTTTCTTCTCGCCCAGCCAACCGGGTGTTTTCTGGCGCGGGGCGCGGTTGATCGCGCTTTTGAAGCGCATGTTGCCAAAGCCACCGTCACCGCCCTTGGCGATCATGATGGTTTCGCCCGGCACCAGCAATTCGTACAGCACCTCGCCCGTTTCGGCGTCGGTGATGATGGTGCCCACCGGCATTTTGAGGGTCACGTCGTCGCCGGCAGCGCCGAACATGTCAGAACCCATGCCGTGCTGGCCGCGCTTGGCTTCATGGCGGCGCGAGTAGCGGTAATCGACCAAGGTGTTGAGGTTGATGTCGGCATAGGCGAACACATGCCCACCACGACCACCATCGCCCCCGTTGGGACCGCCAAACTCTTTGTATTTTTCATGACGGAACGAGACGCAGCCGTTCCCGCCGTCACCTGCGGCGATGTCAATATAGGCTTCGTCAACGAACTTCATGAAATTTCCAGTGTAGCTTGGGGCCCGCAGTCAAGAGACACACGGGCCAGAATGCGAAAAGCCCCGGCTTGCGGGGCTCCTCTTCGCCATGGACGTGAGCAGGCTTAAACAGCCGGGGTCACGTTCACCATGTGCTTGCTGAGCTCACCTTTGGTCGAGAACGACACGTGGCCGTCAACCAGGGCAAACAAAGTGTGGTCTTTGCCGATGCCGACATTGTTGCCCGCATGGAACTTGGTGCCACGTTGACGAACGATGATCGAGCCAGCGCTGATCAGTTCACCACCGAAAGCCTTGACGCCGAGCATTTTTGGCTTGGAATCACGACCGTTGCGCGTAGAGCCGCCGCCTTTTTTCTGTGCCATGACCTATTCTCCTCAGGCAGCGATCGCACCGATTTGCAGTTCGGTGAACTGCTGGCGGTGACCCTGACGTTTTTGATAGTGCTTGCGACGGCGCATCTTGAAGATGTGCACTTTGTCGTGCTTGCCATGAGCCACCACCGTGGCTTTGACTGTGGCGCCGGACACCAGGGGCGTGCCGATCTTCAGGTCTGCGCCGTTGCCGACTGCGAGAACTTGATCAATCACGATTTCCTGGCCAACGTCCGCAGCAATCTGTTCTACTTTAATTTTTTCGCCAGCGACAACACGATACTGTTTGCCACCGGTTTTTATGACCGCGTACATAAATGACCTCTTTGAATGGAAGTTTCCAAGGGCTAATCCCCAAGGAACCGAAGATTCTAGCACGCCCCCCTGAGTCTGGCAAATCCTCCCCAGCTTGTCCGCAGACACCCGTGCAGAGCCGACACGGCGGTCCCTATAATTACAAGGCGCACTGGGTGCGTTTTTATTCCAACCGCCTCGGCTCGACCGAGCTCCCCAGCCGGATCTTCCATTTGTCTGCCTCAGAAAACAGCACCGCCGCCGTTCTTGAATTGGTGGCCCCGGACATGGCCCAGGTCGACCATGTCATTGCCCAGCGGCTCGATTCCGGCGTTCCCTTGGTCGCAGAGGTGGCCCGCTACATCATTTCGGCTGGCGGCAAGCGCCTGCGACCGGTGTTGCTGCTGCTCACTTGTGGTGCCCTGGGTTACACGGGCAGTCAGCGATACAACCTGGCGGCCGTGGTCGAATTCATCCACACCGCCACTTTATTGCACGACGATGTGGTCGATGAGTCCACCCTGAGGCGCGGCCGGCCTACCGCCAATGAGCACTTTGGCAACCCAGCCAGCGTGCTGGTGGGTGACTTTCTGTACTCCCGGGCTTTCCAGATGATGGTGGACGCGGGCAGCATGCGGGTGATGCAAACCCTGGCCGACGCCACCAACGTGATTGCTGAGGGCGAGGTGCTGCAGCTGATGAACATGCACGATGCCTCGCTGGACGAAGAAGGTTATTTGCGCGTGATCCGCTCCAAAACCGCCAAACTGTTTGAAGCCAGCGCCCGCTTGGGACCGATTTTGGCGGGCAGCACCCCAGAGATCGAGGCCGCTTGTGCCCATTACGGCCAAGCGCTGGGCACGGCTTTCCAGGTGATCGACGATGTGCTGGACTATGACGGCAACAGCGCCGAGATGGGTAAAAACCTGGGCGATGACCTGCGCGAAGGCAAAGCCACCTTGCCGCTGATTTTGGCCATGCAGCGGGGTAACCCAGAACAAAGCCGTACCGTGCGCGAAGCCATTGAAACCGGCAACGTAGACAGACTGAACGATATCGTGGCCATCGTGCGTGACACTGGGGCCCTGGCCGCTACCCGCAGCGCCGCAGCCGCCGAAGCGCAACGCGCTATAGACGCCGCCATACAACTGCCCGACAACACCTACCGCACCGCCATGGTGGCGCTGGCCTCGCAGCTGCTTGACCGACGCACCTGACCACTGCCCATGCCAAGGATGACCATGAATCTGTTCAAAACATCCACCATGGCCCTCTTCGTGTGCGCCACACTGTTTCCGGTGCAAAGCATGGCCAATCCCAAATGGGAAGCGGTCGTTTTGAACGATCAAGGCATGTTCTACATCGATGCGAACTCGATCGCCACAGAACCTGGCCGCAAGGTCGTGTGGAGCTCGATCGATTACAAAAAACCTCAAACCACCACCGAAGGTCAGACTTACCTGTCTGCTCAGACTCAATTGTTGATCAACTGCAAAGCGCAAATGGCACGCGTGATGCACCAGACCTATTTCAGCGGTGCCATGTTGACAGGCAAGGTCATCGCTCGTCAGGGCATGCTCCACGATTGGCTGGACATTGACCCCACATCGGCTGTGAAAAAAATTGCTCGGCGCGTCTGCTGAACCGCTGCTCATCCTTCGGGTGACTGGGCAACGCCAATGACCCATGAATATCTAGGCATTTGAGGAAAGTCTGAAAGACTGACTGGAGCCGGGGTCCTTGAGGAGCAACTGTTTTGGATGATCAGGCTTTCCTCGCAAAACCAAGCCAGTCCACAGCAAGGCATTTACAAATCGCCCATCAAGCACCATGATATGAACTATTTGGTTTTCAAATAGGAGGGATTCATGGAACCCGTCCAGACACGGCCCGCCACGGCCGGGCATGACGATGCGCCCGTGGTCAGTTATGTGCAGCAATTGCTCGAGCAGGCAGTGGCGCTCAAAGCGTCAGACATCCACTTTGAGCCTTACGAACACCAATACCGGGTGCGCATGCGCATCGACGGGGAGCTGCGCGAAGTGGCCTCCCCGCACATGGCCCTCAAGGACCGCCTGGCATCGCGCATCAAGGTGATGTCACGCTTGGACATTGCCGAAAAGCGCCTGCCACAAGACGGACGCATGAAACTGCATTTGGCATCCGGGCGGGAGCTGGACTTGCGCGTGAGCACATTGCCGACCTTGTTTGGGGAAAAGCTGGTGATCCGTGTGCTGGACTCGGCGCAGGCCCAATTGGACTTGGGCCGTTTGGGTTACGAGCCCGAAGACCTGGAGCGTTTGCTGGCGGCGATCCACGCACCGCACGGCCTGGTGCTGGTGACCGGCCCCACCGGCTCAGGC